>CAIPUQ010000386.1 GCA_903868295.1 uncultured Roseiflexaceae bacterium | reverse complement strand
GATCTGGACGTCTGCGTCGTCGGGCCATTCGACGCGGTAATTGATGCAATAGTGACTGCCACCGGTGCAACGATACTCCAACGCAGCCCATTTGCGACTGCCACCCTCACCTTCCCCGTTGCCCTCCAAGCCACGGTTGCTATGGACGTCTACGATATCGTCGGGGCGCGCCACGAGACATACGCAACGATAGGGGTGTTGCCGACCGTGACACCAGTCGACGACATCCGCGCCGACTTGGCACGGCGCGACCTGACCGTCAATGCAATGGCGATTGTGATGCAGGCACATGGTGCGCTGACCGTCGTCGACCCGTATGGTGGTTGGGGGGATTTGCAGGCGCGCCGGGCGCGCTTAGTCCATCCGCTGAGCTTCTTCGAAGATCCGACGCGCCTGGTGCGCTTGGCGCGCATCGCCGCCCGCCTCGAATTGCAGATGGATGCGCATCTGCGCGGGCTAATCCGCTGGGCGTTGGCGGCGGATGTGTGTGCGGCGGTCTCGCGCTTTCGCTGGCTGACCGAGCTACAGCGCACAATGGCCGAGGCAGACCCGGCCAAACCCATGCTGTTGCTGCAGCGCTGGGGCGTGTTGGCTGCCGTTCTGCCTGGTGCACGCCTTGTCCGCCAAGACGCTGCCCTGCTGGTGCGCATTGCCCCTGACCTGCGCTTCATCGCACTGCTGTGGCGCATGCCCACAGCAACGCTACAGGCCGTGTTGACAACCTGGAGCGAGTTGCCTGTGGGGTTGCGTGACCTGTCTGCGCTGCGTGCGCTGCGGCCACGCTGGCGGCGTTGGCTGACGCAGCGGCCCAGCCTCGCGATCCGTGCGTTCGCGGGATTCGACGGTGCCGTGTTGGCGGCCGTCGCAATTCTCGAGCCCGATCTGGCTGCCCTGCTGGTACGCAATGCAGCGGTGCAGGCAGATGCGCCACTGTGTATCCGCGGTGCCGATTTGGTAGCGGCTGGGATGCAGCCGGGACCGGCGATCGGACGTGCGCTCGACGCGCTCCAGACATACCTCTGGGATGCGCACTTCCTCGGCATGCCTGCCTGCACAGGCGCCCCTGCACAGATTGCGTATGCGCTGCAGGCGGCAGTCGATGGCACGGTGTAATGATTTTGTCATCCAATGCGGGGCGTTGGAGTGCTTTGTCAGCAACCGACACAATTCGGTTTGACCCTTGTCAGTCGGTGTGTTACTATGCACGTACATATTTGTATCAGGCGGCGTGTGTCCGCATTCTCGCGCCGTCCGTCGGTGCCTGAAGTGAATAGGAGCCAGTTGTGGCCACGAAGATGAAAGTGTTGCTGACCAAGAACGTTGAGAATCTTGGCTCAGTCGGTGAGATCAAAGAAGTGTCCGGCGGCTACGGTCGCAACTATTTGTTGCCACAGGGTTTTGCGATTATCGCAACCCGCGGCGCCATCAAACAAGCCGAAGAGCGTATGGCTGCCCAGGCCAAGCGTGACGCAGTATTGCGTTCCGAAGCCCAGATTGTGGCCGAGCGTATTGCCGGTGTGACCTTGACGTTCTCCGAGCGCGTCGGCGAAAACGACCGCCTGTTCGGTTCGGTTACCGCCAGCGACATCGCCGAGAAGTTGCATGCAGCCCTCGGGATCGAAATAGACCGTCGCCGTTTGGACCTCGACGAGCCCATCAAGAGCCTCGGGTCCTCCACGGTGCACTACCGTGTCATGGCTGGCGTCATTGCCAACGTGAACGTCGTCGTGACGGCCGCCAACGAAGCCTAGTCTTCGCTGCTTCGCTCCCTAGTCTATTGCGACTGTGATGATCGGTAGTCTCTTACCACATCACAGTCGTTTATTTATCGAAAATTCACCATGACACAGCCATCGCTCCCCCACAATATCGAAGCCGAGCGCGCCACCCTTGGGTCGATCCTGCTCAACCGAGACGCCCTCTCGGCCATCAACGCATGGATCAAATCCGAGTACTTCTACCTCGAACGCCACGGCCAAATCTATGACGCGATGGTCGCCTGCTACAACAATCGCATCCCGCCCGACACCCGCACCGTGGCCGAAGAACTGCGCCGCCGCAACCAACTCGACCAGGTCGGTGGCATCATCTACCTCAGCGAGATGGTCGATGCCGTGCCGACCTCGTATCACATCGAGTACTATGCCCGCGCCGTCGAACGCACGGCCCTGTTGCGCCGCCTGATCGAGACCGGCGCCCACATCGCAGCCCTCGGCTACAACGAACAAGCCGAAATCGACGAGACCATCGACAAAGCCGAAGCCCTGCTCTTTGACATCGCCCAAAAGCGCACGTCGCAGGATTTTGTGCATATCTCGAAGGTCGTCGACAACTACTACGAGCAGCTCAACTACCTCCAAGAGCACCGCGGCGAGATCCTCGGCGTGCAGACGGGCTATCGTGACTTCGATCAGATCACCGGTGGCCTGCAACGCTCCGACTTGATTATTTTGGCCGCCCGCCCGGGTACCGGCAAAACATCGTTCGCCATGAGCATTGCCTACAACGTCGCCATGTACTTCCAACACACCGTCGCCGTGTTCAGCCTCGAAATGGGTCGTGAACAGCTGGTCCAACGCCTCATCGCCATGGAGACACAAATCGACACCCATCGCCTGCGCCTCGGCCAGGTACCCGACAATCAGCTCAAAACCGTCTTCGAAGCGATGGGTCGTCTCGCTCAGGCACCGATCTACATCGAAGACACCCCGGGCATCAGCATCATGGAACTGCGGAGCAAAGCGCGCCGGCTCCAGGCCCAACACGGCTGTGACCTGATTATCATCGACTACTTGCAGTTGATGTCGGGCAAGGGCAAAGAAAACCGCGTCCAAGAAGTGGGCGAAATCTCGCGCGGGCTCAAGGCGCTCGCCCGTGAACTCAACGTGCCTGTCATCGCCTTGTCGCAATTGTCACGTGCCGTCGAAGGGCGCCAGAGCCATGTACCCATGCTGAGCGACCTGCGCGAGTCGGGCTCGATCGAACAAGACGCCGACATCGTCATGTTCATCTATCGCGACGAGCTCTACAACAAAGAATCCGACAAAAAAGGCATCGCCGAAATCCACATCGCCAAGCACCGTAATGGCCCTGTGGGCGTTGTGAATATGCGTTTTGACCCATCGACTACGCGCTTCTCGGACCTGACGTATCGGACGCCGGAAGGGTACTAGACATGTCTACCCCATCCCCGAACCGCCAGGCGCTCGTGCCCCTGCCGGCAGAGTTTATCCGCATCCACTTGCCGCGCATCACCAGTATCATCGAACTCAAAGTCTCGCTGCATCTCTATGGCCTCATCACGAGCCAGACGACGCGGCCGCGCCGAGTCAGCTGGGATGCCCTCAGCAACGACCCGGTGCTGACCCAGAGCTTGTTGGTGGTAGCTCCGCATTCGGCATACCTCGACGTCTTGTCCGAGGGGTTGGGGGCCGCGGTGCAACGGGGGAGTTTTCTGCATGTCATCCGCCCCGATCAACATGGCCGTGCCGTCAATTGGTATTTGGTCGATACGCGTGAAAATCGCCGCTGGGCCGAGTTGTCAGCCGACCCTGTCACAGCCACCAGCGACGAACCGACCCCAGATGTGCTGCGCCTCTACGAACAGCACATCGGCGTGGTGACTCCCATGCTGTTGGCCGAACTCCGCGCGGCGGCCAGCATCTACCCAACCCATTGGTTCGCCGAGGCCATGCGCGAGGCGGTGGTCGCCAATGTGCGATCGTGGCGCTACGTCAACAAAATCCTGCAGAAGTGGGCCAAAGACGGCCGCGATAGTCATCTGCGTGAGCCAGGGCTGTCGGCCGAGGCGTATACCGAGGGTGCATACGGCGACTTGTTCCGCCGAGGGAGTGATACCAGTGACCTCTAACACCTGCCCCGAATGTGGGGGAATCGGCTACTACAAAGAATCAGTACCATACGGCCATCCACGCTTTGGGATGCTCATCCCCTGTGCCTGCAAACTCGCCGAACGCGAACATCGCACCGCCGCCGAGCTGCTCGAGATGAGCAATTTGGCCGCCTTTGCCGACAAAACGTTCGACACGTTTGATGCCGAGATGCGCGGCGTCAAACGGGCCTTCATCAAAGCCCGCGAGTTCGCCCGCAAACCCCAAGGCTGGCTGGTCTTGTTTGGCAATTACGGCACGGGCAAGACACACTTGGCCAGCGCTATCGCCAACGAACTATTGGTGCACAACTACCGCGTCCTCTTTGCGGTGGTGCCCGATTTGCTCGACCACCTGCGCTCGACGTTTGGGCCCAGCAGCGAAATCCAATACGACCAGCGCTTCGAACTCATCCGCGATGCAGCGGTGTTGATTTTGGACGATCTGGGTACCGAAAACACGACCCCGTGGGCCCGCGAAAAGCTGTTCCAAATCATCAACCATCGCTACAACGGGCGGTTACCGACCGTGATTACCAGCAATCGTCGCCCCGAAGAAATAGAACCGCGCGTCTTTTCGCGCATGTCGGATCGGGCCATCTGCGAAGAATTCATCATCATGGACGGTGATGATTATCGTCGACTGCCTGCAACAAAACGCCGTAAACTTCCACAATGAGTGCAGAGCTGCGACACAATTGTCGGCCGCATCAGCTTTTTGAGAGGTGCGCAGCTATTGCCAGCAACCTTTTCGCATACTACAATACGTAATAGATACACATGGGTTGGCACACAGGACGGGCATGAACGATATTTTTTGGCGATTGGTCACAGAACTGAATCCGTTCGGAAGCTCTGGGGTGGGTACCAGTTGGTACTTCATCTGGATCGACATCGCCGTCGTGACGGTCGTACTGTATTTGTTGTGGGGGGCGATCCGCGGTACGCGCGCCATCCAAATCATCCAGGGCATCATCGTGCTGATGATTGTGCTGTTGTTGATTAGCACAGCCTCGCCGTTCATGACACTGGACTGGATAGTGACCACGTTGCTTCAGCCAGCCTTAGTAGTGGCCATACCCGTGGTGTTCCAACCTGAGCTCCGCCGTCTCTTGGAGTCGGTCGGCCAAAACGAACGATTCAACGATTTGTGGACACAGATACGCGAATGGGGCAAAGACAAGACCGGCAGCAGCGACGGTCGGCCCGAAATGATTCGGTCAATTGCTGGCGCAGCAGTCAAAATGTCTAGTGGTGGGACGGGGGCATTGATTGTCTTTGAGCGAAACGTTGGTCTGCAGGACTACCTGCGTGACAACGTCTGTATCTTGGATGCCAGAGTGACCAGTGATCTCATCCAGCAGATTTTCTACCCTAGTTCGCCGTTGCACGACATGGCGGTTATTATCCGCGGCGACCGCATTTTGGCGGCCCGGGTCGAGTTGCCGTTGAGCCAAGACATCGGTGGTGTCAAACGCTTTGGGACGCGCCATCGGGCAGCTCGCGGCATCACCGAACAATCCGATGCGGTAGCGCTGGTTGTGTCCGAAGAAACAGGCACGATTTCGCTTTTTTACAACCGCGAAATGACCAGTAACTTGTCAGAAGAGAGCATCGTGATCCTGTTGACGACGTTGTTGCATGTCGAAGACAAAAAAACCACGGTGAACGCATGAAGCGATTACGCAACATTGTGTGGCAGCGTTTTTTGGTGGCTTTTTTGGTGGCATTTGGGTTGTGGGTCTATGTTGATATTACCAACAACCCCAGTACCAAGACGACCATTAAGCTCCAGGTACAAAAAGCCGGCCTCCCCAAGGGGTACGTGCTCATCGACGAATCCGGCCAAGAAACCACAACCTTGCAGACGGTCGAAGTGGTCGTCTATGCATCGCAGGCGACAATCAATGCGCTTCGTGCGGACGAAAACATCACAGCGTCCATCGATGTGTCGAAAGTCGGCATCGGCGAACAGCTGGTTGCGGTCAATGTCGTCCCCGATGCCGGCTTGGGATATATCAAGGCAGAATCTACTCCGCCTGAGTTACTCATTCGGATTGATACGCTCAAACAAAAAGAGATGGACGTCGACCGAGTGTTGGGCAACGATAGTTACGACATAGCCCTATACAAGCCGACGATTGCAATCTCGGAGCCGGCAACCGGTCGCGTGACGGTCAGTGGCCCGGCGGGATTGTTGAGTAGCATCAGTGCGGCACAGTATTCGATTGATATTGTGTCACGTACTGCAGACTACACCATCGACGCGGATGTGGTCCTCAAGGATACATTGGGCAAGACCATCAAAGGGTTGACGGTCGTGCCGGCGCAGATAACCGCCCGCGTCGTGATGAACCCATCATCGGTGCGCAAGCAGGTGGTGATTGTGCCCACATTGCGCGGGTCGGTGGCACCGGGGTACCGCATCTCGGGCATCACCGTCGATCCGATATTTGTGACGGTGAGTGGCGAGGCTGGGGCGCTCGATGATGTGTCATCGATAGCGACCGACGTCATTGATGTCGGTGATACGACCACCACGATAACCAAGACCGTTTTGTTGTCGAACAATCTGGGTGCCAAAGTGACCTTGACCGAGGGTACCAATCGTGCAGTCGATGTGGTCATCAGTGTCGTCAAATCGACCGAGCAGTTACGCGTCAGGCTCCCGTTTGCAGTGACGATCCTCGATGTACCCGAGGGGATGGTCATGCAGGCCGTGCCTGCAGTGGTGATGCTCGATGTGAGCCTCGGCGCAACTGCGCAGCGGAACGGGGTCAGCGGGATAGTGCCCGAAGTACGGGTCGGTACGTGGGACGCAGCCAACCCAATGCGCCAAATACAACTCACCCTGCCGACTGATGTCCGCCTGCTCAATGATCTGCCGTTTATCCGCATCGAACGCCTGGGTGACGTGCAAGCACAACCAACCCCTGCCGCCACAGAAGCAACGGCTACCGTCACCGACGATGCTGGCGACGCTGCGGTAACGCCGACAGCGACGGATATTGCCGACGGTACTGTGCAGCCGAGCCCCACACCGACAGTCACGGTGACGCCGATTGCAACCAGTAGCGCGACCATGACGGTTACCCAGACTCCGACTCCATGAGCGTCCGATGACCGTCATTGGGTTCGGCTCAATATCTGGTACTATAGCGATAGTACGCAACATAAAGTGAGTGAAGCCATGTCGTTAACCCGTGCAGAAGTCGTCCGTGTCGCAGATTTAGCGCGCCTCCGTCTGAGCGATGGAGAAATAGATGCAATGCAGAGTCAACTTTCGCGGATTTTGGAGCATGTCAGTGCCCTCCAGGCCGTCGATGTGACTGGCGTTGAACCGACTGCCCAGGTGACCGATTTGGTCAATGCACTGCGTACCGATGCCAACTGGCCATCATTGGACCGGGCGGCTGCTATCCGCAATAGTGCTGATACTGACTTGGGAATGTTCCGCGTCAAAGCGGTCTTCGAAGAGCAATAGCTCCAAGATTTTTTCGCGGCTGCGCTGGTTGACCACCCCGTATCCTGTTGCAACGATGCATCTGCAGACGTCGGTTGGCTGTCGGAGACGCGCGTGCTCGTGTGTGTATATGTGCTGCAAGGCACATTGTAGAGGAGCTGTCTGTGCGATTCTCCAACCCACTTAATTCAATCCTTGGTGCATTTGGGCGTGACCTGGGCATCGACCTCGGTACCGCCAATACATTGGTCCACGTGCGCGGGCGCGGGATCGTCATTTCGGAGCCATCGGTCGTTGCCATCGACAGCAAGACCAAAGAAGTCATCGCCGTCGGTGCTGAGGCCAAGGCCATGGTGGGCAAAACGCCTGCCAACATCATCGCCGTGCGCCCGCTGAAGGATGGCGTCATCGCCGACTTCGACGTCGTCGAAAAGATGATCAAACACTTCATCGAAAAAGCCCACGATCGTTCGTTCGGCCTGATTGCTCCACGTCCGCGTGTGGTCATCGGCGTGCCGTCGGGCGTGACCCAAGTCGAGATGCGGGCAGCCCGCGACGCCGCGCTCAACGCCAATGCCCGTGATGCCTACGTCGTCGAAGAACCAATGGCCGCTGCCATCGGCGCTGGCCTGCCGGTCGACGAACCTATCGGTTCGATGATCATCGACATCGGCGGTGGTACCACCGAGGTCGCCATCATCTCGCTCGGCGGCATTGTGGTGAACCACTCGATCCGTACCGCAGGCGACGAAATCGACGAAGCAATCATCGAATTCGCCCGCCGTGAATACAACCTCCACATCGGTGAACGCATGGCCGAACGTGCAAAAGTCGCCGCAGGCAGTGCGTACCCCCTCGAAGAAGAACTCAAAGTCGTCTTGCGTGGACGAGATGCCCTGACCGGCTTGCCCAAATCCGTCGAAGTGTCGAGCGTTGAACTGCGCGAAGGCATCGTCGGCCCCATCAACACCATCTTGGCTGATATCCGCGCCGCCATAGAAGAGACGCCTCCCGAGTTGGTGGCCGACATCATGGAGCACGGCATCGTCCTGGCAGGTGGTGGTGCATTGCTTCGTGGGCTCGATCGGCGCATCGCTGCCGAGACGCGTATGCCCGTCTATGTCGCCGAAAACCCCCTCTCGTGCGTGGCCCGTGGCGCCGGCAAAATGGTCGAAAACATCCACAACCCCATCTATCGCGATATTTTGACGGCGACGCAACGTACCCGCCGCATCAAATACTAAGTCGGTAGTCACACAAGGACGAGGCTGCAAGCTATGCGAGATCGGTCTTCTGTGCGGTCGAGAAGCGGCGGGAGGGGTAACACCCTCGTCGTCGCTGTGCTCATTTTCCTCGCGCTCCTGTTCTTTCTGCTGGACTTTCAAGGTGTCATGACCCCCGTGCGGAGCATGATTTCGAGCTATATTGCCCCTACCCTGGGTCGCACACAGAGCACCATTGCCCGTCTAGGCGATATCTTTACGGGCTCGATGGATGTCCAACGGATAACCACCGAGCGCGATGCCCTCGCCAAAGAAAACAGCGACCTCAAAGGGCAAATCATCCGCATCCCCCAGCTCGAACTCGAGAATCTGCGGCTCCGTGAACAATTACGCATCGAAAAAGAAAACCCATGGCGACTCGTCGGAGCCGACATCAGTGTCCAAACGCTGGCCGAAGGTCGCCGTACCGCCATTATTGGCGTGGGGACCAATCAGGGCATCATGGTCGGCATGGCGGTCATCTCGCGCTATCAGAGTAGCCCACCGGCACTGGTCGGTGTGGTCGATCAGGTTGGCCCGAACAGCGCCAATGTCTTGCTGGTGTCGGATTACAGTAGCCTGGTCAGCGTCCAAATCTATCATGGCGATACCGTCATCCGCGGGGTCGCGAGTGGGCTGATGGAGCGCGATGCGATGCTCCATATGACCGAAATAGAGCGTGAAGGCCAGATCGTCGTGGGCGACAGCGTCGTGACGGCCGGGCTGACCCGCTTGTTTGGCCCGTCGCTACCCAACTCGGCCATACCCGCCGACATCCCCGTCGGGATAGTCAAATCGGTTGGCCTCGAGGGGCGCAACAAAGTCGCCGAAATCCAACCCTACATTGACCCGGAAGTAGTACGGTACGTATGGATAATACAAAGCGACGTAAAATAGAAGAAGTCATCTGGCTTGAGGTGCGGACGCTCCTCATCGTGGCGTTTTTTGTCATTGGCCAGCGCCTGCTGATGCCTACGGTCTTCCATGTCGCCATCAATGTCATGCTCTTGCTCGTGGTTATCCAAGTGCTCATCGAACCAATCCCCATCGTGGCACGCTGGGCTTTTTATGCCGGCTTGGTGCTCGACATCGTCAGTGGCACGTGGCTCGGCTGGCATTCCATCCTCCTGTTGCTTGCCATGCTGGCCGTGTATGCCGTTTTGGCGCGGATAACCAGCGAAAACTGGTTGCTGCCCATCGTGGCAGTCGTCTTGGGTGGTTTGACGTACCACGCCTTCCACGTGTTGTTTACCTATGCGCTGGTGGGTGGGTTCGATTTGGCCAAATATGTGGTGGTGGTATTCATCCCCGAGCTGGCAGTCATTTTGATACCTGCGTTGCCGGTCTTTTTGTTGCTACGTTCGTGGCGTGGGATTCGTCGCGGCGAAGTCCCCATCGACGTCTATTAGGCGAGGCCGCCAATGCGTATATTTGTACCAAAACTGATTGTGTTTGTTGTGTTTTGCGTCCTGATGGGACGTCTCTACCAGCTACAGCTCATCCAGACCGAAGCCGATCGCCACACCTATTCGACATCGGTCAATACCACCCGCTATGTGCCCATCCGGCCCATCCGTGGCGAAATCTTTGCGTCGGACGGTACCACCCTCCTGGCCGAAAGTATGCCCATCTACACGGTGGCGATCCGGGTCAGCGATTTGCCGCCCGAAGAATCACCCGAACGCGCCAAGGTGTTTGCACAGCTCAGTCAAGTCCTTGGTCTGACCAATACACTGACGATTTCGCCTGCGATTATCCTCGACAACGACAAAGTCTTGCGCGATGCCCTGAAGACATCGCTGACCGCGGTCGATGTGCGTAGTTTTGTGCGCACCGATCAGACGTTACCGGTGCGCATTCCCGTCGATGCAGATCACCTGTTCGGGGCCACCCAAATAGTGGAACGACACGCCCCGATTGCGCGATTTATTCCGCGCTGGAATTCGCCGATTCGCAGTGACGACGCTGCCTTGCTGCGTGACGTCGACAGCGCGCTCGCCGATCTGAGTAGTGCGCTCGAAATCACGGGGACACTAGTTATTTCGCCCGCGCTGCAAATCTCGACACGACCCGAGCTGCGTGCCGACATGATCCGGGTCTTTGGCGACGACATTGCCCCGCAAATCGACGAAATCCAGACCCAAAACTGGCTCACCGGTGAAGTGCCGCCCACTGCAAGTGTCGATGCACTCGCCTTGAGTGAGCAGTTCACCCGGACGTTGACGCTCGAAAACCCCATCGAACTGCTTGTCCGGACCAGCGATACCCCGCGCTATCAGACCATTGCGGTCAAGCGTGACATCCCGCGGACGATTGCTATGGTGCTCAAAGAAAACGCCGCCAATCTGCCCGGTGTCGTCATCGAACAAGACTACCGGCGGCGCTACCCGCTGAGCGACGACATCCAATCGTTGTCGCATGTCCTGGGCTATATCGGCCGCGTCGGTTCGTGTGAGTTGGTGCGTCAGAATCCTGCTCGGTCGTGGGTCGCTGGTCTGCTCGATTCGATTGGCCATGCGGTCGAGTGTGGGATTTTGCAAAAGAAAATCAATCCCTACGAACTGGGTATCCCACGCTACCTCAACGACGACCGTATCGGCAAGAGTGGTATCGAGTCGAGCTACGAAGAAGAAATGCGCGGACAGATGGGCATCGAAGCCGTCGTCGTCGATACGATGGGTCGACCCGTGCGCGCAGCGCAGGTCGTACAGCCGACCCGCGACGGCGAGAGTGTGGTCCTGACCATCGACATCGAACTGCAGCGCAAAGTCGAACTCATTTTGCGCAATTGGATCAACGAAGCCGAGTTACGACGGGTCAACATGCCCGAGCGCTACGCCTACAAACGCAACTACATGCCGTTGCAGAGTGGTGCGGCGGCGGTCATCGAGGTCAACACGGGGCGCATCCTGGCAATGGCCAGCTGGCCGTCGTACAACAACAATATTTGGGTTGACCCCACCCGTGCCGACGAATTAGCCAATCTGTTGAACCCGCCCCCTGCCCAAAAAGCAGAAAACCAGCGCCTTGCGCCGCTGACGAACCGGGTCATCTCGGGGCAATACCCCCCAGGCTCGACACTCAAACAGTTCGATGCAGTGGTCGCCCTCCAAGAAGGTATCATTGGCCCCAATACCCGTATTCGCGATCCCGGCTCGTTGATTCTTAAGGACCAATACGTCGAAGAACGGTTCTACCAGTTCGTCAATTCGACGCCCCGCGACAACGGTTGGCTCGATGTGACCGAGGCGCTGATGCGCTCATCCAACATCTTTTTCATGACCATCGCCGGCGGCAACAAAGAGGGTGTGGTCAACCTCAACCCCAACGAACAGACCATTCCGCAAGGACTACAGATTAACCGACTGGCCGAAGGACTGAGTACGTTCGGGTTCGGTGCGCTGACGGGCATCAAACTGTACGGCGAACAACCCGGTCGCGTCCCCACGCCGGGTTGGAAGCAGCAGGTCTTGCGCGCCGCCTGGACCACTGGTGATACGTACAATGCCGCCATCGGCCAAGGAAATCTCGAAACGACGCCGTTGCAGTTGGCTGTCGCTGGCGCCGCCATTGCAAACTCGGGCACAGTCTATCGACCACAAATTGTGCGTGCAATCATCGGCCCCGATGGCAAAATCATCCAAGAAGTCCAGCCCGAAGTAGTGCGCACCCTGGACTTTGACCAGGCGCACTACGAAGTGTCGCGGCAGGGGATGCGGCGCTCGGTGGTCGAAGGTGCCAACATCGCCGCCCGCGAAGAATGTTCGGGAATCCTGATTGCCGGCAAGACGGGTACTGCAGAATTTGGTCCCGAAATAACCGCCAAAAACCCCAACGGCGTCGGTACGGTGGTGGTGCGCCAAAGCCACTCGTGGTTCCTCGGCTTTGCCCCATACGACAAACCCGAAATCGAAGTCATCTTCCTCAGCGAAGGGAGTGGCGACATGAACGACGGTTCGTCGACCATCGCGGTGCCGGCTGCGACCCAGATTATGCAGGCGTACTTCGGCATCAAACCGCCACAGCCGTTACCCGCACAATGCCAACAGGGGATGCCACCGTTGCCCACCAACAGCGGTGAAGAAATCGTTGATCCGATTCAACGTGCTGATCGGCGCGCCTCGTAACGTGTGCGTTAGCTGTTTTTTCTAAATAACGTTGCAATGGTGTTGCGCAGAGACGACTCCGCCCACGGGGTCGTTTTTGCGTGGGCGGCAGCAGCCGCCGCAAAGGCACTCGGTGTGCTGGTGGGCACAAGCACTGGTTGTGGTAGGCGGCTGATGCCGTTTTCTGCTGATACGGGAACGACATCCCAGAGCACCGGGCGCTGGATGGTTTGTTCTTCCCATCCGTAGTGGCGTGCCAATACCTGCATGTACCGTGCGGCCGAGTGACTCAGCGTGTGTGTGCGTTCGACCAGGGCACGTGCCTGCGCCCCGATGGTTTTGGCAAAGGCTGGGTGTTGGTGGACGAGAAAAGCACACGCAGTCAGCATATCGGTTTCGCTGTTGTCCAAGGGGATGTGCATGGCGCAGTCTGTGGGGATTTCGAGGAACGAACCACTCGCACTGATCGCTGTTGGTTTGCCCGCTGCCAAGAGCCGCAACAAACTCGCCGATGTTTCGCCCGCAGTGGGGTGGCGCAGGTTGATGCACAAATCTGCAGCTGCGACATATGCCCCGAAGTCCTGGGCCGATACATACCCGGTCACATGCACGCACTCTGCAGTACCGGTGCGGCGCACCAATGCTGCTAGAGCAAAGTTGGGCGAGAC
The DNA here is from genome assembly GCA_903868295.1 of uncultured Roseiflexaceae bacterium. Classification (GTDB taxonomy): domain Bacteria; phylum Chloroflexota; class Chloroflexia; order Chloroflexales; family Roseiflexaceae; genus UBA965. The sequence continues at coordinate 1,369 of CAIPUQ010000386.1, read as the reverse complement.
GCTCCCCACGATGATGTAGTGTGCGTTGACCCCGGCGCGGCGCAGGTTACGCACCACACGCAGGACTTGCTCGACCCGTTTGTAGGGATTGACGTGGCCGAACGACGCAATCACAAACGGATCTGGGCCGAAGTCGAACTGCGCGCGGAGCGCCGTCGCATCGGTCTGTGGTAACACGGGCACCCCCATGGGTACGACGGCCGCGGCTGTCGCGGGTGCGATGCGCGCACTGTGATCGACGACATATTGGCTATGGCTGATGAGCAACTGCGCGCTGTTGAGCACCGGTTGGCAGAGGGGCATGTCGAAGACTCCGTCGTCGAAGATGCCCTGGAGCATGCGGTCGGCGATGTGTGTGCCGTTGTCGCCATAATATTCGGCAGCCAATGCACGGTAGCCATCGATGTCGTGGCGATGGACGGCATGATACTGCAACATAAAGTGGTGCAATACCAAATCGTGGAGGACCACCACTCCCGGTGTTCGTTGGGCTGCATCGTAGATACCAAAGTGTGCGGGGCTGTTGCCCATGTGGTACAACACGGCGTCGTACGGTTGTTGTTCGTGGTCGTGTGCCAGTGATGATAGTGGTCGAATGGTCAGATGTGTCGCAAGGAACGGATTGGCAGGCACAACACCGTCGTCGATGTAGAGTGTGACGTCGACATATTGCGCCATATACGGCAGGAGTTCTTCGGAGTAGTCCGAAATCCCCGAGTGCACCGGATTGATGGGACTGCAGTAGGCGATACGGCGCATGAATGCCCTCCGGAACAGTTGTTGGTGGCGCCGCCGTGCGACATGGTACAGCGCCGTGTCATGCATAAACAGTGTCTATAGTATCCCATACAAACGTTCGATTCTCCGTTGGTATGCTACAATTTAGCCATGAGTCAGAATGAGGGTGTATGGGACACGTAGTCGAACTAGTGCGCTTTCTATTTCTTGGGATCTTGGCTATCGGCGGCGTCTACGTCGCATACGTGTTAGTTCGCCTGGCCTGGGACAAAGGACGCGCTCCGAAACCCAAGGATCAGGCATGACCATCCGTCTGTTCCACTGTTCCGATGTGCATGCTGGCCCGCCGTTTGACCCCGTGGTTGCCGAGCGCGTACTGGTTGAAGCGCATGCATATGCCCCAGATGTGTTTGTCGTATCGGGTGATTTTGTGCAACGGGCGGATATACCCGCGCAATGGGCAACCATCACCGACTGGCTCAAGCGTGCGCCGCAGCCGCAGTTCACGGTCCCAGGCAATCATGACGTGCCGTTGTTTCATCTCTGGCATCGTTTTTTTCATCCCAACGTCTTCTATCACCAGCATATTCATCACGACGTGGCTCCGGTGTTGCACCTCGATGGAGTCAGT
>CAIPUQ010000385.1 GCA_903868295.1 uncultured Roseiflexaceae bacterium | reverse complement strand
TTATCCAGCGGTTGCTCGCGGTTCACCACGAGATCACCGTCATGGAGGATCCCGTGCGGGGTGAGTACCATCGGTACCCTGCCGCGCCAAAGCAGTTGCGCTTGATATGCGAGCAGATGACGCAAGTGATGGACATGGATGATATCGGGTTTCGGAATCTGCCGTGCGAAACGCCAGAGATCGGACGACACGAACCCAAACGTGCGACAGCGATAGATGGTCAAGCCGGGTGCATAGACTTCGACCTGTGGTTGGGTTCGGTCATGCCAATACTCAATTGCATGGACTGTGTGACCTTGGGCAGCCAATGTCCGGGCGAGCACAAACTCCGGCCTGCTGGGATATCTACGGTCAAATCCGTAGGTCGAGATTTGAATAATCTGCATATCAGAGCCCTCGCAGTCTGCGATAGACGGATTCGATGCGGTCGGTAACTGCTGACCATGCGAACTGGTTCGCCCATGCGGGTGCATGACTCGCGAGGTGTTGGCGCAGTTCGGGCTGGTTCATGAGTGTACGTATACACGCTGCGAGTGCGGCTGCATCGCGTGGCGGATAAAAAAGTCCAGTCTGGCCTTCGGACACGACTTCGACAAATCCACCAAAGCGTGAAGCGATAACGGGGAGTCCACATGCTTGTGCTTCGACAAGGCCGATTCCGAACGTTTCACTCGCGTAGCTCGAAGCGACCAGCGCATGGTGCTCGTACATCAGTGCGGGGAGCTCAGGGCGCGGCACCGATCCCAAGAACGTCACGCGACCAGAGACACCGAGCGCTGCTGCATGTGCTTCGAGCAGGGTACGATCATTGCCGTCTCCGGCGATGGTCAACGTCACATCCGGGACAGTCGAAAGCGCCTCCAAAATGGTGCGCACACCCTTCCACTCTTGCAATCTGCCCACAAACAGTACCTTGAACGGGACTGCAGGGGGTGTTGCGCCAGGTGTGGGTGGGTGGAAGACACTGGTATCGATCCCGTTGTACACCACGGTAATGGGAATACGGTAGCGTGAATCAACAGTCTGTGCATTGAACGCGCTGCAACTGACTGCTGCATCCATTTGCCGTGCCAACCAGCGGTCCCCACGGAAGAAGTCTTCGCCGTGACAACCAAGAACCACCGACGCACCGGTCAGACGTGCCGCAATCAGGGCCGGCAGCATGTCATACGGTTTTTGGATGTGGATGATATCGTACCGTCCCCAGATGAGCTGTGGGAACGCAAACACCGCAAAACTGAGTCGTTCGAGGAGCTTTCGTTCGGCATAGGCGCGGGCAAGGCCAGGAATCCACGCAAATGCAGACCGGTTGATGTACGGGAATGTGCGCACCGTGAGTGAGGTGGTTGCTTCGCGGCGCGGGCCATTGCCACCGAAAATCTCCACCATGTGGCCGCGCTCGCGCAACTGTGACGCAAGATCCCACACGAAACTTTCGACTCCGCCGTATGCAGTGGTAGTCGTCAAATTGTAGAGTGCAATGCGCATCACAATACCCGCATGATGAATCGTTTGAATGGCAGCTTCATCTGGGCTAATTGTCCGCGATCGGACGGTTCGAGACCGCCAAAGATACGGAACGCCACAAAGAACACCAACGCGTTGCCAATGGTCACCAACGCATACAGCGGCAACAGGGCAAGCCGGTCAGACAGTGTTAACCCATCACTGATAACCGGCATTACGAGATGACAAGCGTACAACGTTGCTGCCATGACCCCACTCGCGGCGCAGACACGTGCCATGAATCGCCATGGCCACTGCAATCCGATGCGCCGCCACCCCCAGAACGTGGCCCACAACCCTGCAACTAACCGTGCGGATCCATAGGCAATTGCCAGGCCAACCACCCCATACAGAGGCGACAGCAAAAATCCCAGCGGGATGACGACCAACGTGAGCATGCGCCCAATCGTCACGAGCCGCAGTTCTTCGTAGACGATGAGGACATTGTGGGCCATCGTCAACAAGCTTTCGATAAACAGACAGGGCACCAGTACATACACGATCATCACCGCGTCGGTGTATTGCGGTGTCAACAGTCGTAGCGCTGCATGTGCAAGCAATACGAGTGCAACGCCACCCGGCACCAGCAACAACATCTGAATACGCACAATCGAACCAAACGCTCCTTGTATCGTGCCGCCTTCTCCGCTGCGTACCCGCGTAAACAACGGTACGGTAATGCCAACCAACGGCGTGTACAAATACGAGAGCACCATCCCCACCAGCGACGCTCCAGCCCACAACAATGCTGCATCCGTAATACTGCTCGTCAAATAGACGGCAAACGATTTGCTTGCAACAAAATCCGTCATCGTCATCAGATACGAAACCCCGGTGTAGCGCAGAAACCCGGCGGGGGATCCAGCGAAACGCGACCGCGTCACTCGGCGCAGGCGGGCCATTGTTGCCGCGCCATACCACCACCACTTGCCAGGCAGCCACGGCGACAGCTATTGCTGGGGCCAACGCCACGGTCACCAAGATCCCGATGACACTCCAGCGCAATGGATTGGTGCTCAACTGCGCGAGGATTATTGCACACACGGCGAGCAGTTGCGGCAACAGACCAGCCAACAAACTGATGCCGTTCCAGGCGCGTTGCTTAAAGAAGCTATTGAGAAAAGCCATCAGCATATCGTACGCAACACCGGTGATGAGCATCAAAATGATGATGGTGATAAAGAGCCAGCCTTGGCTCCCTAAGAGTTCTTGGAGGAGCGTCTGAGAGACCACATCAATCCGTGTGTCGGCCTGAATCTTGTCAGCCAACGCGCCCAGGTATGTCGATTGCTGCCAAATGAGCCCGCCGGCTATCGCTGTGAGGACGATGGCTTGTGCCCAAAACACCGTCAACAGCATGCGCAAGACGCCTGCCGGGCCGTGTGATTTCATCGTTTCGGGGATAAATTTGGGGAGCGCACGGGTCGTGCCGAGATCGATCCACGTGCCAAACGCCGAGGAAGCGCCGCTGATGAGGGCAAGTAACCCGTATGCGGCGATGGGCAAGACGGTGAGCTTGAGTGCGGTTGCTGCGATTTCTGCGAGCATACGCAACGGCACAAACACCGTGTTCCATAACACCGCGCGCGAGACCTGACTCTGGAGCGATGGTTGTATCGGGTCGCTCATGCGCCCTCTTTGCGGAGCACCAGCTCAAACATGCCGGCATACCAGGCTCGTTGAGCACGATATGCGAGGATTTCGATGCCGAGTGTCCGCAAAATCGCACGAATGAAACGACGTGATGGTTTTTTACTGATGAATTGACCATCACGCAGCGCGTCTTCGTTCATGTCGGTGGTCGTAAATCCGTGCGTGGCTGCTAGGCTGCAAAACGCAGGGTAGTCATAATAATGCATAGCACTCAAGCGCTGCATGTCGGTGAAGCGGCTGTTGTCTTTGCTCCGTCCGACTCTGTCGATATACCATTCGGCAACCCGGCGTGGGATCCAATTCAGACCCCGAATGTGAAAGTGCGGATCTACCCACGCACGTCTGTTGATGACCGTTAAGAAGAGCAATCCGCTGGGTTTGAGTACCCGATGGATCTCTGACAGCATGGCCGCGGGGATTTGTACATGCTCGATGACATCCCAACACACGACGAGGTCGAATGTACCATCTGCGTACGGCAAATGTTCACCCGCACCATTCAGGACCGGTACATCAATTCCGTAGCGGTCAGCACGGAGCTGGATGATGTGGCAGTACGGCAAATTATATTCAGACACCTGTACCTGCGCACCACCCAGGGCTGCCGCCACCGCAAATCCCCCCATGCCTGCACCCAAATCGAGAATATGTTGACCGACGAACGAGCCGGAATACCGTGATATTTGGCCAATCCGTTCGCCTTGGAACTGCTCTTGCAAAAGGCGCCGCTCACGCCACGTCTGATAGTCACGCCGCCATGTCATATGTGCAAGCCAGGGATCAATGGCAGTTGCCAATGTATCGATTGATGCAATTGGATCAGGGAGCTTGTTCATGGCAGCACCAGCGGAGCGCGGTCGATGCGAATAATCCATAACTGCAATGCACTCCATAGGGTAAACAAAACCGATGTACTGACAATGATGCGTCCCGTTGGGCCTCGATTCCACAGACGGTCAGCAATCATTGCCCAACTCAGCATCAGCAACGGCACAATATAGTACAGCTGTTTGTCGACCATCGAAATTTTGTACCCAGCCATCAAAAAGATAATCGCAACTACATACCAGGCTGCCGCAAATGTCCATAAGGTGCGGTGCTTCCACATCAGGATGTAGGCAGGGATAACCATCAGTACTGGCATGTACAATCCGTAGTACAAATACGGATTTTGGACGAAATCATAGCGGAGCGCAGGGAAAAAGTTCGCGATATATTCGTCAAACGGTGCACGCACGACACCAATCGATGCAGTCGATTGAGTGCTTAACTGCAAAAAATACGGGATGGTGCGTTCAATAATGGGTGGGATGTACAGCCCATAATAGATGATGGTAGCAATCAGCAACCCGCCGTAGGTCGCAGCCAAGATGCGCCCGCTGGTTGGTTTGTTGCTTGTGTTGGGGACAACCCAGAGCAAAACGGCCAATATTGTCACAAAGAGCACATGGAAAACGGCCGCTACGGTGTACGACAGCATGGCACCAGTTGTAATGAGGACCACCGCAACAAACACCCGTCGGTTGCCGAGGCTGCGCCCTGCTACCAACAAGGCAACAGTAGCAATCAGCATCCACCAGAGCCCGGTTGTGGTCGGGACGTTCCCCCATGCATGTAACAAGAATGTGACCGGAGTAACCGCGTACAGCAACGCAGCCAGCCATGCCACCCGTACACTCAATCCACCGTGGCGGGCAATCACCGCAATCAAAATGATGCGTGAAGCATCAAGGAACGTATTGAATATGGTAGAAGATACTTCGAGGCTCCAAGGAAAAACGAGAAACAACAAACTGGCAAAGTGAATAAACGGAGAATACGGAATCATCGGCCGTTCTTCACCCCACTCCGTGATGGGCATGACCGATTCGGAAAAAGCGCCAGGCTGATAGAACTTTGCAAAATCCCACGTCATCGCGATTTCTCGTACTTTGTCCATGTGCCAGCTGATGTCGATTGGCCGCATGATCGGGTACAGTATCCCGCCGCCTTTCACCCATATCGTCAATAAAACCAATCCTACCAAGAGTCGCTTGGTTTGTGTCGGGAGCGGAGTATCAGCGGTCAACCAGTCGAGGACCCGGAACCACAGTGGGATGGTCACAATGCTGATGACAAATAGAATCACGAGGTGTGGGTACCACATCCCCAGATAGACACGCTCAAACAGCATCGGCAGGGCTAAGCCGACGGCGACTACACTACCGAGCGCACGATGAGGTAGCTGCAATGCAATTGCTGCACACATCACCAAAAAGACCAAAACGGGAATGCTGATGAAGCGCAATGGTGCGTCCTGGATACCGCTGCGGATCGCAGTCGGGGTTATTCCTACACGTGCAATCGCTACGCCCAAGGTGCGGGCATCGGCCGCGTTGTTGCCCCACGTGTCACTGTTGAACACAACATTGATGTCGCCACGTGTCCCGGACGACGGCGCAAGCAAATAATGGTACGCACGGAAGGTGCCTCCA
>CAIPUQ010000384.1 GCA_903868295.1 uncultured Roseiflexaceae bacterium | reverse complement strand
GGTTTATTGCAGTGAGGTTTTTGGGCAGGGTTTATTGCAATAAACCCTGCTCTATGGGAAACCCTGCTCTATGCGAAACCCTGCTCTATGGGAAACCCTGCGCTGTGGTGTGTGGTTTTGCTAGATCTTCGCTAATGCCTGATGGAGGTCGGCAATCAGGTCCGCTGCGTCTTCGATGCCGATCGACACCCGAAAGAAGTGTTGGTCGGCATAGTCGTGATAGACGAAAATCAGGCTCTCATCGTGGCCCAGACTGACCGCATGGACGAACACCTTGAGTTCGGCGATGAACGCCGCACGCTTGGTGGGGTCGACCAAATCGAAGTTGAGCATACCCGAATAACCGTCCATCTGGCGCGTGGCCACGTCGTGCTGGGCGTGACTGGCCAAGCCCGGATAGCGTACCCAGGCGACGCCGGGATGTGATTGCAGGAAGGTGGCAACTGCCATGGCATTGGCGTTGTGGCGCTCCATGCGGATGGGCAAGGTGGCCACACCGCGCATGATCTGCCAGGCGTTGAACGGGCTGATGCAAGCGCCCATGTCTTTGACGACGAACTTGCGGATGACATCGAGCAGGTGCTTGGGACCCATGACGGCACCGCCGAGGGCATCGCCGTGGCCGTTGATGTACTTGGAGATGCTGTGCATGACGAGGTCGGCCCCCAACGTCAGCGGGCTCTGGGTGGTGAGCCCAGACCAGGTGCTGTCGACCGACAAGAGGGCACCACTGGCGTGGGCCAAGGTAGCGATGGCTGCGATGTCGCTGATGCGGGTGGTGGGGTTGCCCGGTGTTTCGACGTGGATGAGTTTGGTCTGGGGCGTGATGGCAGCCCGGATGGCATCGAGATCGGCGGTATTGACCAGGGTCGTTTTGATGCCAAAGCGCTTGGGGAAGTGCTCGAGCAGCATGGTGCGCACGGAAATATACGAAATATCGGAACAGATAAGATGGTCGCCACTGCTGAGCAACGCCATGAATGTGCCATTGATGGCACTGACACCACTGGATGTGACGACGCAATCTTCGCCGCCCTCAAGGGCTTGGAGGCGCTCTTCGAGCCAGCGCTCGTTGGGGTTCATGTCACGGGCGTAGCCGAACGGTACGGCGTCCCAATCGCCGTTGGGGGGCAGGACGTAGCTGTTGGCCATGACCAGTGGGCGTTTCACGGCGTTGGTGGCGGGATCGGGCTCCCAGCCGGCGTGGACGGCGCGGGTCGACATACCGGGTTGCGGTGGGGTGTGATCGGTCATGGGCGTTCCTTGTTTGAGAAAAGTGTGTTGAAATCAGTATAGCGACATCTGAGCAAACCCTGAATCAGATTACTCTTCTGCTCTTCTGCTCTTCTGCTCTTCTGCTCTTCTGCCCTCTGATAACTGATAACTGATAACTGATAACTATCGATGCTGTATGATAGGTTGAGCAAATGACAACGGAGTCAGCATGAAAATTACCGACCTGAAGTGTGCAGTGATTGGCGGGTTCCCGGTGGTCAGAATCACCACCGACGCGGGAATCGACGGCATTGGCCAGGCCGAAAACTGGAAGCCCAACCTCAAACCCCACATCCTCTACTACCGCGACATGATTCTCGGGCTGGACCCGACCAACGTCGAAGCCGTGATGCAGCGCATCCGGCGTATGGGGTCGTTCAAGCCGTGGGGTGCTGCGGTCAGTGCCATCGAGATTGCGTTGTGGGACATCGCCGGCAAAGCGGCCAACCTGCCCATCTACAAGCTGTTGGGGGGCAAGGTGCGCGACAAGGTGCGCGTCTACAACGGCGCGGTGCGTTTCCCCATGGCCGGCTACACGCCCGACGACTACGCCGCGAACATGGCCCGGATGAAGGCGTCCCCGGAGAAGTTCTCCATCATCAAGCAGGGGATCGGCTTCCACAGCCCCATGCCCACC
>CAIPUQ010000383.1 GCA_903868295.1 uncultured Roseiflexaceae bacterium | reverse complement strand
CTGTTCACGGTGGGTGTTTTGGTCATCGTACTGCAGTCTATCGACACGTTGCCGCGTGTCGACGGACTCATGCACTCTGTAGCACGCATCTGGGAGACACTGACCACGGCGCCGCAGGTGCTGACAGGCGACGAGGCAGAGGTCAACGTCGTGTCGGTCCAAGCATTGGTCACCGCCATGCAGGGACTCAACCGGTGGGAGACACAAGGCGCGACGGTAACCGGATGCGCCACCGTCGATAACAACGAAACCAATCATTTCTACTCATACTTTGTCGGCGAGACGCTCGAGTTATGTGGCACCGGCATCGTCATTGCCGGCGTCGATATGTCACAGTTCACCGACACGCTCAGCATCAAAAACGACGGACGCACGGTCGATGTGCGTGTGCCGGATGCACAGGTTTTTTCGCTGACGGTCGATCAAACACAGATGCGCCGTCAATCAGGGAGCCGTGGCTGGTTTGCGCCAGACAAGAGCGCAATGCTCAACCAAACTGCACAAATCAATGTCCAAGAAGCCATGTTGTTGGAAGCCTGCGACCAAGCGCTCACCCAGCGGGCAGCGGATGAGTTCACCATTGTAGTGACCAAACTCCTCAAAGCAGTCAATCCGCAGATCACCACGGTGAATGTGTTTGTTAATGCAGGCGATTGCAAGACCATTGCCCCGATGCCCACCAAATAAGTCCAACGACGCGCAGAAAGAGGAGCACCACATGCAGCAGATTATGCAATTCATCGGGTCACTCGTGCGTACCGTGGCGCTGGGAGCGGTCATCGTGGCGGCGTATATGATCCTGTCAGGCACCAGCTGGGGTGCCGGGATGCCACGTATCGTCCTCGCTGACCAGACCACCCCGACTGCCTTCGCTGGACAACCGACGCAGACAATCACCCCGACCCAGACGGCGACGCTGACCGCCACGGCCACGCTCGTCCCGACCATGACACCCACCCCCACGGCGACCCCGTATGTGGTCACCCAAGATGCAATCATGCGCAGCATGCGCAACGAGTGGCAGCTGACCACCCAATCGATGATTGTCGAAAGCCATTGGAACATCGACACCAGCGCGAATCGATCGAGCATCGATAAGTGGTTCAACGGCACGCTGACCATCGAAGCGCTGGCAACGTATGAGATCCGGGCTGGGATTAATCTGCAAGAAGCCCGCATAGTGGTTGCACCCGGCAACAAAATCACTATCACGTTGCCAGCCCCGACGATCGAAACAGTCACCGAAGACATCGATCAGCGCTACATCATTGCGCGCAAGTCTGGTGTAATCTACACGCTCAGCCCCGATGATCAACTGGAAGTCACGTTGACGAAGCAAATCAGCACCGACACTGCGCAGACTGCCCGTACCAAGGCGTGTCAACGGGGCATCTTGAACCGTGCAGCACAGCATGCCGCCTATGTGGTCCGAGACTTGGTGAGTAGTATCAACCCACTGATTCGCTACCAAGACATCACCGTGGTGACCACTGCAGGCGTGTGTCGCTGACGACAACCACGGTGTCCTCCCGTACAATGACCGTATCCAACATGGATGCGGTCATTCTTCTATCGAGGTGGCATGCGTACGTCGATTTGGTTGGTCCGCGCAGGGCAGAGCCGTGCAAATGCAGAGCGTCGCTTCCACGGTCAGGCTGATAGCCCGCTGACTGCGCTAGGGAGTGCACAAAGCGCACAGGTTGCAGTACAGCTCCGCCGCCAACGGATCGATGCAGTCTATTGTGCGCCGCAGAGTGCAACGCACCAGAGTGCACAATTCTTGACACCGTTGTGCCGTCGTACACCCGTTGTCGATACGGGCTGGGCAGATCAAGGATTGGGTGTGCTCACCGGATTGACCCGTGCAGCAGCGCACCGTGACTGGCCACTGATCATGGCAGATCGTCTGCGCGATCCATTGCATGCCGTTGCACCAGGGGGCGAATCACTGGCTACCGTAGCCGAACGGATCGTGACAGCATGGCAGCAGCTGCTTGCCCGACACCGCGGGCAACGCATCGTTATTGTGACGCAGGCAACGCCGATCCAGATTATGTTGTGCGCCTTGGTGGGCACGCCATTGCTCCAGCACTGGAGCTGGCGCATCGATAACGGCAGTAGTACCTGCGTTGACCTCTATGGCGCGACCCCCATCATCCGCTGGGTGAATGCAACGACTGCTCTTTCGCGTGCTGATATCGAGGCAACCCAACGCCGTGCTGACCATGATGTGTCGAATTGAGAACCGTATGACCATCTCTGTGCCGACCCAAAAAAACCTGCTCTTGCTGGTCTTGTGCATGGCTGCCGTGCTCTGGGTAGGCGGCGGGGTAGCCCGCTGGTTCGTACTGTTTGGCTGCGTCGCAGTTGTCCCTGGTTGGTGGCTCCAAGAGTGGACCGTCAGCCGTGTACCGGTATTTGTGCGTGCAATCATCGGATGTACAACGATTGCCGTGGTCTATGTGTGGGCTGCATGGTTGGATGTACGGGTCCCGCCGTTGCTATGGCAGGGTGCGTTGGCGATCGGCACCGTGAGTGCGGTCATGCGTTGGTGGCGACGAGCCGACGGGCCTGTGGTCGCCCTCCCCACGCGGCTTGGCGGGGTTGTCGTTGTGCTGGTGGCCGTGACCGTGGTGTGGACGCGCGTCGCACAGATTGCAGATATTGCCATGCCGCCGTGGGTCGATTCGGTGCATCATGCACTGCTCATCCGGGTGGCAGTCGAGGCAGGGCATGCCCCCTGGAGCCTCGAACCGTATCTGCCGGTGCCGGCACTTACCTACCATAGCGGCTACCACAGCATCATGGCGGTGTTGATGTCACTCAGTGCAATTCCGCTGCACGATGTCGCTGAGTATCTGCGGACCAGTGGTCAAGTGTGGAACGTGTGTGCAGTACTCACGGTGGCGGCCCTTGTCTGGCAGTGGACCCGGTCCTGGTGGGCGACCGCTGTTACGCTGGTCGTGGCAGGCGTGGTGTCGATTATGCCGGCGTATTACCTGAGCTGGGGGCGCTATACGCTGTTGACGGGCATGGTTTTTCTGCCTGCGGCACTGTGGCTCATCGACGATTGCTTCAAGCCCGTCGGTCAACGCGTCCATTGGGTATGGCTGGGTGCAGTAATGACGCTCCTCGCGTTGACCCACATGGTGGTATTTGTCATCGCGCTGTTGTGGGGCGGTGCGCTGCTGCTGGTGTATGGCGCTCCGAGCAGGTGGGTTCTCCGTCCCATGCTGATGGCGCTGGTGTTGACGCTGCCGTGGTGGCTGTTTGTGGGTGCGCACGTACAGGCTGGTGCTGGTGCCTCTGCGATGCATGTCGCCGGGAACCCGAGTCACAACGGTGTGGTGTGGGGCTTGGTCTGGGCGCTCAACAACCGCTGGTTGGTCCCTGCCCTGGTCTGTGCGCTGATGGTGTTGGTGCGGTTGCGCATGCGACGTGGGCTTGCGTTGGTATGCTGGATCGTGCTGACCGTGCTGGTGGCCAATCCCGTCGTCATTGGGTTGCCCTATCTGTCGTTTTTCACCAACGAAACCATCACGACGGGATTGTACATCCCCATCGCGATTGCTATTGGGCTTGCCTCGGTGCGCGTGGTCCGGCGCATCCCCGAGTGGGCCACTGCTGTGACTCTCGGTCTGGTGGTTGCCGCAACGGTAGGTGGACTAGTGCCGGTCGTTCGGGACACCACGATTATTGCGACTGCCGATGATCAGGCGGTCCTGCAGTGGGCCGTTGATAACCTGCCCCGTGATGCGACGGTGATGACCAACAGTGCGGGTTGGATGTGGGGCGTCGATCGCGGGGGCGATGGAGGCTGGTGGTTGTTGCCGGTCGCCGGCATCGCGGTGACCACCCCGCCGGTGCTCTACACCTACGCAGATCCAGCAGCGCGTGCCTCGATAGCCGAGACCACGGCACAGCTCCGCGAAGCAGACGGAACACTCGCGTTCGTCGAACGCTTTGTGGCAGAGCACCGTGAAGTCAACTACATCTACGCCTCCGAACGCGGGAGCGCGGCCAAACCTTCGGTCCTCGACACGTCGGCGCAGTTCGAACTGCGCTTCCGGAGCGGCGATGCTGCCATCTATGCGGTGCTCTGGTGAATCATATGCTGAGTGAACGCGAGCGCCAAATTTTGTTGTTGGTCGCAACGGGGTTGAGTAACCGCCAAATCGCTGGCAAACTCGACATCAGCGAAAACACAGTAAAAGTGCATGTCCGCAACATATTCGCCAAAATCGATGTCGCATCACGGACCGAAGCAAGCCTGTATGCGGTACGCCACGGGCTGATGGACGTCCCCGCGTCGGCGCAACCCGCCGAGCCTGCCCCTGCAGTCGTCGAGACAACGCCGCCACCTGCCGAGGTGCTCCCGCCACCCACCCTCCCAAGTGCCGCACTGCGCAGACCGCTCCCTCATGCCGTGCGTATCGCGGTCGGTGTTGCCCTGGCCCTGTCGTTGGCAGTCGGCTACGGTGTATGGGCGGCGCAACCGGTTGCGCCACTCGAGGTTATCAAGCCAATCAATGATGCGCGTTGGAAACAGTTGCCGGGCGTCACGCAACCGCGTGCGCATGTCGTGCTGGCCGTGGTGAACGGCGATTTGTATGCGCTGGGCGGTGGTGACGATGCGCGCCAACGCCGCCTCGTCGAGCGATTTGATACCACCACACAGCAATGGCAACCCGCTTCACCGTTACCATTTGCGTTGGCACAAGGGATCAGCTGGTCGGATGGGAGTGGTGTCTGGGTCATTGATGCCCGGGGCGATGGCACCATCCATCACTGGGACGGGGTCGATTGGCGACAGACTGCCACCCAAAATGCCCCTGCGGAGATCACGCAACTCGTGCGCTGGCAGGGGAAGTGGGTTGTGCTGGCGGGTGCCGAGGGGAGCGCACAGCTTTGGTCATACGAGCAGGAATGGACGCCGCTCACGGTCCTCCCAGCCGATGTCGAGGCGGCAGCACTGGTGGTCAATGCAGAGCAGCTCCTCGTAGTGAGCACACACGGTGCGGTGTATTCATACGCAGTTGAGAAAAAATCGTGGCTCCGCGATGGAGATTTGGGGCAACCGTGGGGAACGTCGGTAGCCTATAGCGTTTTGGGCGCCGTTCTCGTGGTGCAGTCAGACGCGCCGACCACACTCACCGTTTATAGCCCAGGGCAAGGAGTCGTCGGTCGGCAAGCAGTACCATCATTTGTTACCGGGGGTGTCCAGCTTGTCCCCTGGCAGATGCAATTGGTCATAGGGGATGATCGTGGTTATTCAATCGTGATGTACCAGGCGTTGT
>CAIPUQ010000382.1 GCA_903868295.1 uncultured Roseiflexaceae bacterium | reverse complement strand
TCGATGGCCGCCACGGCGATTTCGACATCGTCGTCTTGACTGGCGACAATCAGGAGCGGCACCAGAGCGGCGGCTTGATCGGCGAAATCGCCACAGGCCCGGGCTGCTTCGTAGCGCACCCCAGGGGTGCCGCGCTCGAGGCCGTCGCGCACCATCGGCAACCAACTCGTGTCGCCGCTCCGGCCCATGGCCACCAATGCGCTCTCGCGCAGTGCCCCTTTGTCGCTCTGCCATGCCATCCGGACGGCACTGCTGACGGCGTCGTCACTGACCCAGCCGAGGGCCTCGAGGATGCGGCGATAGAGGTCGACGTTGTTGACCTCGGCCATCAAGGCAGTCATCAGCGCCTGCCGGAGCTGCGCGCTCGTCGCCGGGGTCAATTCTTCCATGGCGGCCAGCTCGGTAAAGCGGGCCAAGCCCAGTGCAGCAGCGATGCGGACGGTCGGATCGGGGTCGCCGTTCATCAGTGCGAGGAGCGGCTCGATGACGCGTGGCTGTTCTTCTTCGGACAAGCCTTCGATGGCACGGCGGCGCACTTCGGCGTCGCTGTCGGCCAGGAGCCAGCGCATCACCGGGCGAAAATCGAGGTCGACGTTGTCTTCGCTGATTTCGTTCAACAGTTGCACGACGCGGGCCCGACCGTCGCGCGGGATCTGCGTCCAATCCGCCCAAAAGACCGCCTGATCACGTTCGCGCATATCGGTCAAAATGCGGAGCCGCGCGCGAGTAATGGTGCTGGTCTGACGGAACATCTGGAGCGTGCCGCTCAAGGTGTTGGGAGTGTTGGTCATCTGAGGGCTCCTGATAGAAAAGAGGGGATGAGCCGTAGCTCAGCCCCTCGTCCATGCCGTCCGCGTCAGCGGGCAGCTTATTCGTCGTCGTCGTCGTCGCCGTGTCGGTCGAACCCGCCACCGCTCCGCTCGTTGACCACCTCGTCTGCGCGGCAGTCCCACAAGCCCGAGGCGTTGTTGGCGACACGGCAGTTTTCGGCCTCGTGCAGGGCGTGCATGAGGTAGCTCCGGGTGATGCTGCGGTAGATCGACATCACGTTGAACAGCTGTTCAAAGCTCATCCGATAGACCGGCTCTTGCTTGGTACCGACTTCTTCGCCGAAGCCCATGAAAATATGGTCGATGAGCGTGTTGATGTTCTTGCGCTCGCTGATTTCGAAGAACTTGATGCGGCGGATACGGCCGACTGCCAACTGCGTGGGCAACATGTCTTCGTCGACTTCGCAGTTGATGTGCAGCTCGCCAAACGCGAACTTGCTCTTCTTTTTGCTGTCGTCGATGTAGAGCAGCTGCTCGGTGCGCTCGTCAGCCTCGGCGTACGTGATCGAAACCACATTGGGCTTGCTGGTACGCTTGAACGTCAGAATCGCGCCGGGGACCAACACATCGCGGAAGAACTCTTCGAAGCCCTGCAACCAACCACCGCGGTTGCCCACGGGGAAGCGCATGTTGATGCTGACGCTGAATGACTCCAGCTGCGGTACTTCGAACTGGACCACGGCGGCGTTCTGCCGATTGATGACCGGGCTGGGCAAAATCGCTGCCAAGGCATCGGTCAACGGCAGGATGCCGTACTCCCATTCGAAGAACGTCAACGTATGGGTCACGCTGCCCTTGGCCTGGATGGCCTCGACCGTGGTAACCGTCGTGCTGTCGTCAAAGCCCTCTTCGAGGTGATTGACGAAGCCCGCCATGTCTGCCGACTTGAAGCGCTTGTTGGCGCCGACTTTGTCGAGCAACTTGCGGGTCGCCCACAGGTTGGCCCCTGCCACACCGACGAACTCGAGGTCCTTCAACATGCGGAAGTTGAGGGCGAAGCGCTGCTTTTCGAAGTCTGCGGCACGGCGATTCACCCGCAACACATTGACCAAAATGTCGGTGTCTTCGACCGGTGCGCCCATTTCGTTTTCGATGTATTCGGTGATCTGACGCAAATCGTTCTTGGAGAACGATCGGACGTCGTGCTCGTATGCCGTCTGATTGCCGAAAATCGCAATGCGCTTGGTGGAGTCTTTTTCGATGACGCCACGCATCGCCGACACAATTGCATCGCCGTGGAGCGCCATAATCGTCGCCGTCGGCTGTGCCAGGTCGATGCTGATCCCCTGCGGCAGGTTGATGCGCTGGGCATCCGAGCTGCGTACACTGGGGGATTTGACGCCGGGTTGGGCAATCGCGGCAATCGGCTCTTCTTCGCCGAACGACTCGACGTCTTCGAGCGCTTCGTCGCCGGTCTCGCTGATTTCGCTACTGCCGTTCAACCAGTAATCCGATACGTAGACCGGATCGATTTTGGGCATAATCGGCCGCGTCGTGGTGATGACAACGCTCATGTCGTCGATGGGCAGTGGGTGTTCGGGCTCGTAGAGACGCGCAGACAAGCTATGGCTTTCATCGACATGGAACGGCACGTATGCGCCGTTGATGCCGGTGGTTACCATGGTGTCGTCGCGCTCGACGATGTCTTCGGCTTCGTTGTCATCGACAACGACTTTGACCACTTCGAGGGCGAAAATAGCCGGATTGGCCTGCAACGCGGCATTGACCTGCTTGGCAGCAGCATCGGCGCTCACGTTGAGACGCTTGGCGAAATATGTGACGAGATTGCTGAGGTGCTGCCGCAATGGCGCATCACTCGAGAAAAAACGCCCCTGTTGGCGCAACAGCTCATGGATCTGTTCGGCCAATGCACGTTCGCCGGGGCTGCCGGCGAAGGTCGGCAGGTTGGTCATTCTTGCTCCTCCGTTTGGGCTTTGGTGCGTAGTATCTCTATATAACGCTCAGCAAGCCACGCGATGTCTTGCGGTTCGCCAGCTTCACGGAGGAGTTCCAATAGTTCCTCTATGCCGGTACTGCCAAAGGATATCTGCTTGCCATCCATGTGTTACCACTCCCCGTCACTGCGTAGTATAGTAATTGAGCATTTGATTATAGCATGGTGTGCGAAAAAGATGCAATAGAGTGCCGTGGCACGTCACGGTCCCTCCCATAGACAACATCTCTGCAGATATCCACCAGCGAGGAGCGGCGCGATGCAACCCGAATGCTCGCCCCTGACCAGCATCCACGACATCTCCATACTCCTGGCACAACACCCGACGCTCGTTGTCCGGAGCGACACCCGTCGAATCGGCATCGTTACTGCACGCGACGTCGCCGCAGCACTGCATTTTGGCCAGGGACACATGCCCTGCGCCGTCATCGCACGCTCTGTGCCGCGCAGTGGCGTATCAGCGCCTGCCCTGTCTGTTGATTGGGCAACCCTGCGTGCGTCTCTTACCCCTGCGTTGGTCTCCTTTCTGCAGCAACTGGCAGACATCTGCAACGCACAGGGCGCACAGCTGTGTCTGGTCGGCGGTGTGGTACGGGCGGTCTGTCGGCGAGAGGAGTTGACCGATCTGGACGTCTGCGTCGTCGGGCCATTCGACGCGGTAATTGATGCAATAGTGACTGCCACCGGTGCAACGATACTCCAACGCAGCCCATTTGCGACTGCCACCCTCACCTTCCCCGTTGCCCTCCAAGCCACGGTTGCT
>CAIPUQ010000381.1 GCA_903868295.1 uncultured Roseiflexaceae bacterium | reverse complement strand
CGACGTTATGTTGATAATACGGCCATAGCGTGCCCGTACCATCGTGCTTATGGCTGCCCGGGTGGTGAGGAACTGGCTCTTGAGATTGGTGTCGAGCACTGCATCCCAGTCCTCGTCCTACATCCGCAACATCAGAGAGTCGCGGGTAATGCCGGCATTATTGACGAGGATATCGAGTCGCCCGTAGGCGCTAGTGACCTCGCTGAACAAGCGTTTGACATCATCGCCGTTCGCGACATCTGCTTGGATGGCAATTGCTTTGCCACCGGCGCCATTGATTGCGGCGATGGTCTCGTCGGCGGCTGCGGCATTGCCACGATAATTGACGACGACGGTTGCACCGGCAGCGGCCAGAGCAAGAGAAATCGCACGCCCAATCCCGCGTGAACCACCAGTGACAAGCGCAACACGGTCGGTGAGGGTAATCTGCATGGGGTGTTCCTCCTCAGATGAGACATGCGGTCTCGCAGACGATTATTTGACCAGATCCAACAGCGTCACGGCGTCGATCAGCACGATGGGCTTTTCTTTGACCGATTTGTGTGCAGCCGGGGTGAACTCGGTGGACGAGACGATGACGCCTTTGGTGATACCTTCGCGCTTCATCTCTTGGAGCAAGCTTTCGATCGTGCCGGGAGTGACCTTCTCGGCGATGGTGCAGCGGATGTGATACTTCGACTCTTCGTGAGTCAGCCACAAATCGACGAAGCGGTCTTTGTCGACAAATTTGTATTCGTCGAAGGTGAATCCCTTCTTCTTGAAGAGATTATTGACCACCCAACCGAGCTGCGGCAAGGTCAAGCCACGGATATCACCGGCTTCACGGATGGTGCCTGCTTTTTCGAGCTGGCCACCACGTTGCGACGTCAAGAGGCGCGCTTCACGCGTGCGTTCTTCCATCCGGCCCGAGGTCGAGGCACCGAATGTACAAAACGCAATCAGCGAGAACGAAATAAACCCACTCGCCGTGAGCCATGTGCTCATCACCGACGACGAATCCGGAGCCAAGGCCGAGACGGCTTCGGCGTTGCCGAGTGCAAAAATCCACACTCCCAACATCGTGGTCGCAGTGACTGCCCCAATCACCCCGGTCAGAAATCCCAACAGACCGAAGTAGCCTTTGGCAGAACGGGCCAAAAGCAAGCCAATGGTGACCGGTACGACACCTGCGACAACCGAGAAAACGGAATTTTGGGTCAGGGCCAGCGGCATCACCAACCCCGCACCGACGCCGTACAACGCCACGGTCAGCCAATTGACCGATTTGAATCCCTCGCTCAGGTACTGTTTGACGGGCATGTTTTGCTTGGCCAGCGGCGGGACCGAATTGTTTGTCATGATTACTTCCTGATACTAGAGCGTCGGTGACGATTCACGCCCGAGGAGCTCATCGACTGCACGACGCAAATGGGCAATATCGGCAAAGGACAGATAGACCGATGCAAAACGGATGTAGGCGACTTCGTCGACCTCGCGCAGTAACCGCATCGTGACGTCACCAACATGGGCCGAACTGACTTCGTGCTCGTTGTTGGTTAATAATTCTGACTCGATATCGTTGATCAGCTGTTCGACGCGTTGCGCAGAGACCGGCCGACGATAGCACGCAGTCATAATCCCCCGAAAGAGCTTGTCTCGTTCGTACGGCTCTCGTTCGCCATTTTTCTTGACGACGGTGATGCTGACTGACTCGATACGTTCATAGGTCGTAAAGCGCTTGCCGCACTGTGGACAGCGACGCCTGCGACGAATGGAGTTCCCATCGTCGAGCTTACGCGTATCAATGACATCACTCTCGGTGTGCGAACAATAGGGACAACGCATGCATCCTCCGGATAACCCTGTACGCACCTGTTGACAGCACACGGCGGTGGAGCGCACCGGCGGTTGTCTATCCCATTGTACTATTGATTATTGACATGCGAAAAGGGCAACCATCCGGTCGCCCTTGCGCCATTCATCACCCTTTAAACTGCGGCAACCAGCGTGCCTGCGCCGTCAGTAGCTCACTGACCATGGCGCGAATCTGGTCCAACGAACAGACCGCCGCTGTCAACGGGTCGAGCATGACCGCATGGTACACCGCCTCGCGGTTGCCGGTCAGCGCAGCCTCGACAATCAGCTCTTGGACGTTGATATTGGTACGATTCAGGGCTGCCAAATGCGTCGGGTAGTGGGCTATTGTCGTCGGTTGGATGCCGTTGCCGTCGACGAGACAGGGCACTTCGACACAACAACCCTGGGGCAAGTTCATGATGAGCCCTCGGTTGGGCACATTGCCATTGATGCGCGTCGGTTGGTTGGTCTCGATAGCTTCGATAATGCGCGAACCGTATTCGTGCGAACGCACGGTGGGGATGTCTTTGGCTCCGGCAATCATCTGCTCACGCTCTTGGGCGACATGCACCTCACGCTCGAGGCAATGGCGCAAGTAGCCACCGGTGCGGCCGTTGTCGAACCAGTGGTCGTGTGGGCTGGTGAACTTGGGTACCAAGACGTCGTTCACCATGGCGGCGTTTTTGCGGAAGTACGGCATATACTCGCTGGCATGACCACTCGACTCGGTCACGAACAAGCCGAAATGTCGCATCATGTCGATGCGCACCGGCTCACTCCCATAGATGTCGGGCTGTGTCGTGACTTCGCGAATGATCGGGTACAAATCCGTGCCGCGGCTGTCTTCGAATTTGAGGAAGAACGACTGGTGATTGATGCCAGCGCACTGATAGACGACCTGCTCATATGGCACCTCTGCCCACGTGGCCATCATTTCGCTGGTGCCCTGCACGCTGTGGCATAACCCGACATGCTGGATCCCTTTGGCGCGATCGACTGCCCAACAGTTGGCTGCCATCGGATTGACGTAGTTGAGCAACAACGCATCGCGATGACCGACCTGCATGATGTCGTCCGCCAAATCGAGGAGCACCGGGATGGTGCGCAGTGCGCGGAAGACGCCACCGGGGCCGAGCGTATCACCGACACACTGTTCGACACCGTACTTCTGTGGGATGTCGATATCGAGCTGGTACGCGCCCAAGCCGCCTTGTTGGAAGGTGGTAATGATGTAGCGTGCCCCGCGCACTGCGTCGCGACGGACGGTGGTTGCGCTGACCGTCGCGCGCAATTGCCGTTTGTCGATGATGGTTTGGACGAGGGCACGAGCGGTCTCGAGGCGCGTACGGTCGATGTCCATCAGCGCTATT
Organism: uncultured Roseiflexaceae bacterium; assembly: GCA_903868295.1. Taxonomy (GTDB): domain Bacteria; phylum Chloroflexota; class Chloroflexia; order Chloroflexales; family Roseiflexaceae; genus UBA965. The sequence continues at coordinate 3,933 of CAIPUQ010000381.1, read as the reverse complement.
TCGCAGTCTTGCAACGCCGGTGAAAGCAAAATGTCGCTACACAGGTTGCGGGTAAAGACCACACTCCCTGCACCAATGAGGGCTATTTTGGCCATCTCACACTCCTCTCACACGTCTGCTTCGCTACGGATATGCGCATCGTACCATAGCGGTTCAGAGAGCACAGGCAAAACGTTGTGCTACTTTGCACGCATGGAAAGTTCCACTATCATAGGAATGAATGACCTGCAGGAGAACCCCCATGGCCGATTACGAGATTGCTGACCTTTCGCTGGCAGATGCCGGCCGCAACAAAATCAACTGGAACGAAGGCGACATGCCAGTGCTGTTGGGCATCCGCGAGCGATTCCGCAAGGAACGACCACTCAAAGGACTGCGCATCTCCGTCTGTCTGCATATAACCGCCAAAACCGCCGCTTTGATGCGCACGTTAGCGGCTGGCGGTGCCGAGGTCGTCCTAGTCGCCTCGAACCCGTTGTCGACCCAAGACGACGTGGCGGCGTCGCTGGTGATGCACGACGAAATACCTGTCTATGGGGTGCGCGGCGAGTCGCTCGACACCTTCCGTTCGCACATCAATGTCGCTCTCGATGTCAAGCCGCATGTGCTCTGCGACGACGGTGCAGACCTCACAAGTGCCTTGCTCCAACGTGGGCTCAATGCCGGTGTGATGCCCATGGGCGCAACCGAAGAGACCACGGCAGGGGTCAAGCGCTTCAAAGCAATGGAGGCACAGGGCGTCCTGCCGTTCCCTGTTATTGCCGTCAACCAATCCCTCACCAAACACATGTTTGACAATCGCTATGGCACCGGCCAAAGCGCAATCGATGGCATCATCCGCGCTACGAATCTGTTGTTGGCGGGCCGTACAGTTGTGGTCGCCGGCTATGGCTGGTGCGGCCGCGGTGTGGCAGCACGGGCCGCCGGCCTCGGCGCGTTGGTTGTGGTGACCGAGGTCGATCCGGTCAAAGCCCTCGAGGCCGCTATGGACGGCTACCGCGTTATGCCCATGCTGGATGCGGTGCGCATCGCCGATATTATCGTGGCTGTAACGGGCAATCGTACGGTCGTCGGCCCAGAGCATCTGGCCGAGCTCAAAGACGGCTGTGTATTGGCCAATGCGGGTCACTTCAATGTCGAAGTCGATGTCGCGGCCCTCGAAGCCCTGGCCGTGCGCATAGAGCAACCACGCACCCACGTGACGAGTTATGTACACGCCGACGGCCGGAAGTTCCACCTGCTCGGCGAAGGCCGCCTCGTCAATCTCGTTGCTGGTGAAGGGCACCCCCCTGCAGTGATGGATATGTCGTTTGCCAATCAGGCACTCGCATCTGAGATGTTAGCCCGCAACGCCTCAACGATGGCCAAAATCGTCCATACATTGCCGCAGAGCTTTGATACGATGATAGCCTCGATCAAATTGCAGGCAATGGGCATCCGCTACGACGTCTTGACGACAGAACAAGACACGTACCTCCACAGCTGGCAAGAAGGCACCTAGGCTTCTCTCCGATAGGTGGGGAACAATCGGCGATTGTTCCCCACCGAGGACCGCCACACCATGACAGACAACCCCACTCGGTGGTTTGACGCCATCCCCAAAGTAGAACTGCATGTCCACCTCGAAGGCTCCATCCCACTCGACACGCTGTGGGAGCTCGTGCAGCACTACGGTGGTGACCCAAGCGTCCCCACCCGTGCGGCATTGGAGCAGCGCTTTGTCTATACCGACTTTGCGCACTTCATCGAGATGTGGGTATGGAAGAATCGCTATATCCGTAGCCTCGACGACTTCACACGGATAGCCGAAGCAGTCGCCCTGGACTACGTAGCGCAGAACATCATCTATGTCGAGGCGCACTATTCGCCGACGGACTTCCGCGCACTCGGGTTCAGCATCGCTGCAATTACTGCTGCGATCCGCACCGGGCTCGACCGCTGTGCCGAGACGACGGTGCTGCTCATCTGCGACGTCGTGCGTGACTCACCCATCGAACGAGCCCTCCAGACGGTGCACGAGGTCGCTGCCTTACGCCATTTGGGCGTCGTGGGGATTGGGCTGGGCGGGTCAGAGCAATCACACCCACCCGAACCATTCGCACCGGTGTTTGCTCTGGCGCGGAGCTACGGCTTGCACACAACGGTCCACGCCGGCGAGGCAGCCGGTCCAGAGAGTATTTGGGGTGCCATCAACGCCCTCCTGCCAGAGCGCATCGGCCATGCCGGCCGGGCCGTCGAAGACCCTGCGTTGGTGGAGTATTATGTCGCGCACAATCTTGCCCTGGAGTGTTGTCCGTTGTCGAATGTACGCACCAATGTCTACCCATCGATTGCGGCACACCCCGTCGGGATGTTTATTGCACGTGGGATGTGTGTAACGATTAATACAGACGACCCGAAAATGTTCCATAATACGCTCACCGACGAATATGCTGCGCTGGTCGATGTCTATGGGCTGACGCGGCGCGATATCTGTCGTCTCATCGAGAACGCAGTCGACGTGTCGTGGCTCGCACCCGAAGGCCGCGCCGCATTGCATGCAACCTTGTCTACCCACCCCGATTGGGTGCGCGACTGACTGAACCCCTGCATGAATGAGGAGACGTTCGATGACAAAAAAACCACGTTCACGCAAAAGCCTGATAGTCTACATCATCATCGCCGTCGCAGTATGGGCGATTGTCGAAGCATTCAACACGACCGACGGCGACGCCGTCGCCGTCATCGAACCAACGGTTGCCACCGAATCTACTGACACCGGCTTGGTAGGTGAAAGCGACTCCGCTGCCGACGCGACCGGTGCCTACGCTACCCGCACCCGCGTACCCACCAAGACCCCACGCCGACGACGCACCGCTACCCCACAATCGAACCCGGTCAGCGACTGGTCCGACTTGCGGGCACGGAGTGGATTCGATGTCAATCGCGATGGATTTTCGTTCGAAAACTACGGAAACGAACCAGGCATTCGCAACCTCAAAGCGGCGGACATGCAACGGATGTTCGGCGATGTGGTGTGTAGCCGTATCAAAAACGACGTCTGTACGTTGTCCCCGGCATCCCGCCAATGGATGCGTCAAATCAACAATGCAATGGATGGCGGGCACTGCGAAGGCATGGCTGTCCTCAGTGTGCATCTGTACCACGACCTCGTGGCGTTGCGGTCTTTTGGCGCTGCACAAACCGCTGAACTCGATTTGTACAGCAACGATGCGCTCCAGGGCGAGATAGCCTACTGGTGGGCAACGCAGATGACCACGCCGACGACCGACTCATTCGTCACCGATACCCCTGTCGCTATCGTCAAGCGGCTGTCGCAATGGATGCAAGACACGCCATCCCCAGAGCATATTTATACCATTGGGTTCTACAAACGCGACTACACTGGTGGGCATGCGGTCTCTCCGATTGGGATCGAACCGCTCGACGACCGAACCGTCGCGATTCTCATCTACGACAATAATTACCCCGGCCAAGAACGGCAAATTGTTGTCGATATGGTCGCCAATACGTGGTCGTACGATGGGTCGCCCAACCCAGACATCGAAAGCGACCTGTACGAGGGTGATGCCGCATCACAGACACTCGAACTCACCCCTTCGGCACCACGCATCGTCCTCCAAGACTGCGACTTCTGTGCCGGGGCCAAAGGGAGCACCGGCGGCAAAGGCAGCACGGTGTTCTTTCTGTCGGACATCAGCAACGAGACATCCGGGGCTGAGGTATCGTCGCTGTTTGTGACCCCAGACGGTCGCCGCATCGGGTATTTGGATGGGGAGCTGATTAACGAAATCGACGGCGCGTCGATTTCGGTGGTCAAATCTGGCCCGAGTGTATGGGACAACCGTGGCGCACCGATGATTCGGATTCCCGCCGGCGAAACCGTCTCGTTGCAGATGACCAGCAGTGTTACCGACTCGTACGCCATTAGTG
>CAIPUQ010000380.1 GCA_903868295.1 uncultured Roseiflexaceae bacterium | reverse complement strand
CTATTGACGAGTTTTTCTTTGCCCAGCGGTCAAGTGACTATATAATAAGACCATTCTGATTCAACCATAGGGAACAGGGAGGTTGCACATGACCGATGATGCACGGCAACAGGCCCAAGAGGTCTATTACCCGACCGAATCAATCGTCGAGCAGGCCAATATCACTGCCTACATGAAGAGCAAGGGTTTCTCGAACTGGGACGACCTGCATCGCTGGAGCCTCGACCAATCCGATACATTCTGGCACGACATGGCCCAGCGCCTCGATTGGTATGCGCCATACACACAAATCCTCGACGATTCCAAAAAACCATTTTTCTCCTGGTTCACCGGCGGCAAAACCAACATCGTGCACAACGCCATCGACCGCCACATGAGCACGTGGCGCCGCAACAAGCTTGCCTTCATCTGGGAAGGCGAGGACGGCACGGTGCGCAACTTCTCGTTCGCCGATGTCAACCGCGAAGTCAGTAAGCTGGCCAATGTGCTCAAGGCCATGGGCGTCCAGAAGGGCGACATCGTCTCGATCTATTTGCCGCGCGTGCCCGAACTGCCGTTTGCCATGCTGGCCTGTGCCAAGATCGGCGCTGCCCACTCGGTCATCTACGGCGGCTTTTCGCACGAGGCCCTGCGTGACCGCATCGCCGATGCCCAATCCAAAGTGCTCATCACCGCCGACGGCGGCTATATGCGCAACAAGGTCATCGAACTCAAGAAAATCGCGGACGACGCCATGTCGTCGTCGCCCACCATCCAGACTGCAATCGTGCTCAAGCGCACCGGCCATGCGGTCGACATGCACGTCGGCCGTGACTACTGGTGGCACGATTTGATGGCTCTGCCGATTGCCTCAGAACGCTGCGAGACTGAAGTCGTCGACGCCGAGCACCCACTGTTCATCCTCTACACCTCCGGCTCGACTGGCAAACCCAAGGGCGTCATGCATACCCATGGTGGCTATTCGGTGGGCATTGCGACCACCTTCCACTTTACGTTTGATATCAAAGACCACGACATCTATTGGTGCGCCGCCGACCCGGGCTGGATCACCGGACACTCCTACATCGTTTATGCGCCGCTGATCGAAGGGGCAACCTCGTTCATCTACGAAGGCGCACCCAACTACCCGTACCCCAATCGCTGGTGGCAGATTGTCGAGCGCTACAAAATCAGCATCCTCTACACTGCACCGACCGCCATCCGCGGCCTGATGCGCTTTGGTGATGCCTGGCCGAAGCGCCACGATTTGTCGAGCCTGCGTCTGCTCGGTTCGGTCGGCGAACCCATCAACCCCGAGGCTTGGCGCTGGTACTACGACATCATCGGTGGCGGTAACTGCCCCATCATGGACACCTGGTGGCAGACCGAGACCGGCGGCTTCATGATTACCCCCAATCCCACCACGCCGCTCAAGCCCGGCTCGGGCACCAAGGCGTTCCTCGGCATCGAAATGGATGTCGTCGACGAACACGGCAATCGCACCCCCGACAATGCAGACGGACTGCTGGTTGCCATGCGCCCCTGGCCGTCGATTATGCGCACCATCTTGCACGATCCCGAGCGCTATGCGAACTCGTACTGGAACAACGAACCGGTCGGCCTCTACACCGCCGGTGACTCCGCTCGCCGCGACAAAGACGGCTACTTCTGGGTCATCGGTCGCATCGACGACGTCATCAAGGTGTCGGGCTATCGCCTCGGTACGGCCGAAATCGAATCAGCCTTGGTATCACACCCCGCCGTCGCCGAAGCAGCCGCTATCGGCTTGCCGCACGAAATCAAGGGCACGGGCATTCACTGCTTTGTGATCTTGCGGTCGGGTATCGACGGCAGCGACAAACTCGCCGAAGAACTGCGCACCCACGTCGCCAAAGAACTCGGTCCGATTACCAAACCCGAGGCCGTCAGCTTTATGGCAGCCCTGCCCAAAACCCGCTCGGGCAAAATAATGCGCCGCGTCCTCAAGGCACAAGCGCTCGGTCAAGACCTGGGCGACATTTCGACGTTGGAAGGCTAGTCATCCCCACCGCTCACGGCGCACGCCGTGAGCGGTCTGCAAACGGAGCGTCGCGATGCCACGAATCGGTGCCATTTTGATTGGTCAGTCACCCCGACCCGACCTGGTCAAACCGCTCGTCAAAGCCAATCCCAATTTTCAATACATCGAATCCGGCGCGCTCGACTTCGTCGACCCGGCCGACATCCCCGAACCAACCAGCGAGTACATCCTCACGACCCGCTTGAACGACGGCACGCTGGTGCGTGTCGACGAGTCGTACCTGTTGCCTCTGCTCAAATTGGCCGTCGCCAACGCCGAGCGACAGGGTGCGGTGACGAGTGTCTTGCTGTGCGCGGGACCGTTCGACGAGTTGACCGGTGCACAGCCATTGTATCGTCCCACTGCCATGGCCGACACCATCTTGAAGACCCGCGGTGTCAGCAAAATCGCCGTGCTCAGCCCATCGCGCGAACAAGCCGGCGCCATCCATCAAAAGTGGTTGTCACGCGGGTATGTGCCCACGGTGTTTGTCGACCCTGGTCTGCCCGACGCCGAACTGGCACAGTGGATGCGCGAACAACTGCACTACAGCGCCGCCGAATACCTGGTGGTCGATTATGTCGGGCATCCCATCGAGAAGATCCAAGCCCTCGAACGCACCCTGTCGATCCCCGTCCTCGATTTGGGCAAAGTCGTTACCGACATGCTCCGTCACGTCACCACCTAAACTATCATCACCGAGACAAAGGAGTCTGGATGCCACGCCACCCGTTCTTGCATAGCAGCTACACCATCGCCCCCACGCCATTTGCACCCGACGGCAGCATCGACCGTGCCAGCATCGCAACCATGGTCGAGTTCCTCATCGGATTGGGCGTGCAGGGCATCACCATGCTGGGAGTCATGGGCGAAGTCGACAAACTAGGCGACGCCGAGCGCGACCTCATCATCGACGACGTCGTGACGGCCAATCGCGGCCGCGTCAAAATCTGCATCGGCACGAGTCATGTCGGCACCGACCGGTCGGTGGCCTACAGCAAGCGCGCCGTCGAACTGGGTGCCGACGCACTCATGGTCGCCCCGCCAAAGTTGGCCAAACCCAACGATGCCGCCCTGCGCGCGCACTACCACGCCATCGCCGCCGCAGTCACGGTCCCCATCGTGGTCCAAGACCATCCCGTCAGCAGCGGTGTCTTGATGAGCGTCGACTTCTTGGCCAACCTGGCCCGCGAGGCGCCTGGCTGCAACTACCTCAAGCTCGAAGAAGAACCGACCCCCGCCAAGACCACCCGGATGCGCGCCGCCGCGCCGGACATGGTGATTTTCGGCGGGATGGGCGCCAATATGCTCCTCGAAGAGCTCAAGCACGGCGCTGACGGCACCATGACGGGCTTTGGGTTCCCCGAGATCCTCGTCAAAATCTGCGCTCAATACGCCGCTGGGGATGTCGACGGCGCAACGCAGACCTTTTATCACGCCTGCCCGTTGATCCGTTACGAAAACCAACCGGGCGTCAACATGGCCATCCGCAAGTACATCTACGCCCAGCGCGGGGCCATCAGCCACGCCCATGTGCGGGCTCCATCTGCGCCGCTCGCGGCCGACGTCATCGCCGATTTGCACGATATCATCACCCGTTTGGGTTTTGGTCAGCATATGAAAACCAAAGGAGCCTAACATGAACCTCGGACTCACAGGCAAACGCGCCGTTGTTTTTGCTGCCAGCCGCGGCCTCGGGTACGCCAGCGCACTCGGGCTCGCCCGCGAAGGCGTCCAGCTGGTTATCGCCAGCCGCGACCAAGGCCGTATCGATGAAGCCGCTGCCAAAATCCGTGCCGAAACCGGCGCACAGGTCATCGGCGTCGCCGCCGACGTCAATACCCAAGCCGACGTCCAGAAGGTCATCGACGCCTGTGTCAACACCTATGGTGGCCTCGAGATTGCCCTGCACAACGCCGGCGGTCCCCCCGCAGGCGGCTTCGATGCCATCAACGACGCCCAGTGGTTGGCGGCCTTCAACCAAAACCTGATGAGCTTGGTATGGGTCGCCCGTGCCTCCATCCCCCACATGAAGGCCGCCAATTACGGCCGTCTGCTCACCATCGCGTCGTCGTCGATTCGCCAGCCCATCCCCAACCTGATTCTGTCGAACGTGATGCGTGCCGGTATCAATGGCCTGTCCAAGAGCCTCGCCCGTGAGGTCGCCCCGCACAACATCAACGTCCACGTGGTCGGACCCGGCCGCATCGGCACCGAGCGCATCGAAGAGCTCGACAACGCCATGGCACAACGCACCGGCGCCAGCGTCGAAGACGTCCGCAAAGCTTCTTTGGCAAGCATTCCGGCTGGACGATTGGGCGAACCCGAAGAATTCGCCAATTTCATCGTCTTTTTGGCCTCGGCAGCAGCCAGCTACATGAACGGCACGGCGACCCTGGTCGACGGTGCTGCCTCGAACGCACTCCCATAAGGCACCATTCCCCCACCCGAGCCGGCAGCGCTCCTGCCGGCTTTTTCGTCAACATGAGGGATGTACTATGCTCGATGTCATCATCAAAAACGCCACTGTGGTCAACGCCGACGGCCGCCGTCAGCTCGATGTCGCCATCAAAGACGGCATCATCGTCGCCATCGGGATGGCCAGCACCTTCGCCGAGGCACACGAGGTGATCGACGCCGGTGGGCTGCACCTCCTACCCGGGGCGATCGACTCGCACACCCATGTGCGCGACCCCGGCCGCTCCGACCGCGAAGACTTCGCATCGGCGACCCGGGCAGCGGCCGTATCGGGCGTCACCATGCTGTGCGAGATGCCCATCGCCGCGGTGTCGACCCACAGTGCCCAGACCCTCGCCGATCGCATCGACGCCGTGCGCGACCGACTCTATACCGACTATGCCCTCTACGGTGGTGCCGCCGACGATAATCGCGAACACATCGCCGCCCTCGGCAACGCCGGCATCATCGGCTTCAAAACGTTCCGCACTGCAGTACCCCCGGGTCGTGAAAAAGAATTCATCGGGCTGTGTTGCCCCGACCCCGGTGCGTTTTTCACCGTCCTCAAAGAGACCGCCAAAACCGGCCTGCCGCATGCCATCCACGCCGAAGACGAGTACATCCTCAGTCGCTTGGCCGAAGACTACAAACGCACCGGCGACCTCGGTCCCAT
>CAIPUQ010000379.1 GCA_903868295.1 uncultured Roseiflexaceae bacterium | reverse complement strand
CGCCGTGCTGTACGCATTGACCGAAGGGCAACATGTGGGGATGTCGACCCCCTGGGTCTGGCAATTGTTTGTGGCGGGTATCGCCGGCTTGGGCTTCTTTTTGTGGTGGGAGACCAAAACCAGCGCGCCCATGATCGATTTGAGCTTCTTCAAAAACCGCACCTTCAGCATCGGGTTGATGCAAACCTACCTCATTACGCTCCCGCAACAATTCAATTATGTCTTGTTGCCCATTTACCTCCAAATGGTCGCCGGCTACGACGCCCGCACGACCGGCTTGGCCATGATTGTCGTGCCCATCACGACGGCAGTGCTGTCGTCGGTGAGTGGCCGATTGTCCGACACCTATGGTCCCAAGTACATCACGCCTATTGCGATTGTCATCTGGGGTGCGGGGCTCATCTTTATGAGCGGGTTGTCGGCCACCCCGACCCTATGGGATGTGGCGATTCGGGTCTTCTTCATCGGCGTGGGTGTCAGCTTGTTCTTTACGCCGGTCAACAGCAGCATCATGGGCAGTCTGCCCAAAGAACGCAGCGGCATCGCCAACGGTATCATGTCGGTTATCCGCACCATGGGGCAGATCAGCGGTATCTCGATCGGCGCGTTTGTGTGGACCTACCAGGTCAACACTCTCGGTGGGAAGGCGTTCGAAGACATCAGCACCGCACCACAAGCAATCCTGCAACAGGGGTACTCGACCACCATGCTGGTCGCGGCAGCGGTCTGCTTCTGCGGTCTTTTGCCGTTGTTGTATCACCTCAAAGCACGTCCGCCGGTGTCACCGGCACCGACCGCTTAGTTCGTTCATTCTTTTTTCTGTAGCAAAGAAACACACGCAATGACCACGGATTACTCGCGCAAATGGTGGGCCTTGGCTGCAATCGGCAGCGGCACCTTCATGTCGACCATCGATGGATCGATTGTCAACATCGCCCTCAACACCATCCAAGAGACCTACAATGCCTCGCTCGGCGACGTCGAATGGGTCGTCCTCGCCTATTTGTTAGGCATCGTCTGTCTGCTCCCCAGCATGGGCCGTTTGGGCGACATGATCGGCCGGCGCCGCGTCTACATGGGTGGGTTCATCCTGTTTACGGCCGCCTCGGCGTTGTGTGGCTATGCCTGGGACCTGCCCGCGCTGATTGCGTTCCGCGTCCTCCAGGCCATCGGCGCTGCGATGGTGCAGGCGATGGGCATCGCGCTGCTGGTGCAGGCATTCCCTGCATCGGAACGCGGTCGTGCCCTGGGCTACAACGGCACCATCATCGCCACCGGTGTGGCAGCCGGCCCGGTTCTCGGCGGCATCATTATTGCAACACTCGGCTGGCGGTCAATTTTTTATGTCAATATTCCGTTCGGCATCCTGGCGCTTATCCTGTCGTACTATGTCTTGGCCGACGATTCGAAACGCACCCAGCAGCGCTTCGACTATATCGGGGCGGCCCTCTTGGGCGGCGCGTTGGTGTCGATTCTCTACTCGTTGACCGAGGGCCAGCACACCGGCTTTGGGACGCCGCTGACCATGGGCATGTTCTTCGGCGGATTTGTCGTGCTGGCGCTGTTCATCTGGTGGGAGCGCCGCATCGATTACCCGATGCTCAACCTGCAGTTCTTCAGCAACCACAACTTCAGCTTGGGGTTGGTGGCAGCCAGCTTGCAAGCCTTGACGTTGCAGTTCAACTTCGTATTGTTGCCCTTGTTCATGCAGAAAGTGTTGAACTTCGACACCGGCAAAACCGGCCTGTTGATGGTGGTATCGCCGATAGCGATTTCGATTTTCTCGATGGTCAGCGGTCGCTTATCGGATCGATTTGGGCCGCGCTGGGTCGCCACTGCGGGCATCTTCTTCCTCGGCTTGGGGCTGTACCGCGTCAGTGGATTGACGGCCGAGTCGGATGTGTGGGACATCGTCTTCCGCGTCTTTTTCATCGGCACGGGGTTCGGGTTGTTCAACTCGGCCAACACCAGTAGCGTGATGGGCAATGTGCCGCGCGAACACGGCGGTATCGCCAACGGAGTGTTGTCGGTGGTCCGCAGCACGGGCCAGATTGCCGGCGTGACGCTCGGGGCGTTCATCTGGTCGACGCAGATTTTTGCACAGACCGGTCAGGCGTATATCGACTTTGGTGAAGCGCCGCAGGCGGCGTTGGTCGGCGGGTTCCAGACGACGATGTTCATCGCAGCCTGTTTGTGCTGGCTCGCGCTCATCCCAACGCTGATACGGCGCGACACCACGCCGGCCTAAGCGCATCCTGACGCGCCAGACGACTATGGTATGATGAGGGAGGAGCGCACGCTCCTCCCGTTTTCTATGCCAGACACGCCGTCTGTGGAGATACTCGTTTATGACGACACCACGCCGCGATTTGCTCGCCTACACCCTGCCCGAGCTGGTCGACCTGCTTGCCATCTATACGCAACCTGCCTTCCGCGCCAAACAGATCTATCGCCAGCTGTATGTCAATCTGGTCGACGACATCCAGCAGATGACCGATTTGCCGCTGGCCTTGCGGAGCGAACTCGCGCAGCACCACGCAATTGGCTCGCTGACGTATGTACGCACCGTCAGTGCCGATAATCAGATGACCCACAAAGCGCTTTTTCAGCTCCCCACGGGCGAACAAATCGAGAGCGTCCTGATGCTCTACCCCGACCGTGCCACGGTCTGTGTATCGACCCAAGCAGGCTGTGCGATGGGGTGTACCTTTTGTGCAACCGGCAGATTGGGGTTGTTGCGCAACCTCGAGAGCCATCACATCGTTGAACAAGTAGTGTGGGCACGGCGTACGTTGCGGTCGCTCCAACCGAGCACCGCGCACACCGCACCGACACAGGCCGACGCCAGTGGCGACGACTG
>CAIPUQ010000378.1 GCA_903868295.1 uncultured Roseiflexaceae bacterium | reverse complement strand
GGGCATCACCCCACGGCAGTACGCCGTAGCGCGGCAGACCGAACGGCTGGCCGGGTTGCTCCGTAGCGAACCGACCTCGATTACCCGGGCCATCATGGACGCGGGGTACGCGTCGGTGGGTACCGCCTATTATGCACAGCCTTTCGGCATGGCACTCCGCGATGTCCGGCGCGGCGGCGCAGGGATGACCCTCGATTTTGATTACTGCGAGACAGACTTTGGTGTCATTGGTATTGCACAAACTACCCAAGGTGTGTGTGCCGTGGTATTGGCTGACACCCCGCAAGCAGTCACTGCTGAGCTGTCCGCACAGTTCCCTCAGGCGGTCCTACAGCACGCGCCGACGACCATGGTGACAGCAATTGATGCAGTCCGTGCACTTGCGTATAGTCACCCGACAAATCGCGAAATTCGCCTCGACATCCGCGCGACTGCCTTTCAGCAACGGGTCTGGGATGCGCTGCGTCGTATCCCAGCCGGCGAAACACGGAGTTACGCAGACGTGGCTCGCGACATCGGTCAACCGACTGCAGTCCGTGCTGTCGCGCAAGCCTGCGCGCAGAATCCCGTGGCCATCATTATCCCGTGCCATCGGGTCGTCCACACCGACTCGCGACGCGATGGGTATCGCTGGGGCTCTGCGCGCAAACAAGCACTCCTCGCACACGAACGCTCCCATACACCGGAGGCAAACGGATGATTAATCGTGTCGTGCTCACCGATGCCACAGACGGGATGGGTCGCATGCTCGCTACCGCAATCCACGACCGTGGAACACCAATAGTACTGATTGAAACCGTAGGCACTAAAGATCACCTGCGGGCGTATCCAACAATCAGCACGCATAGTGACTATGCTTCTCTGCGAGACGCATATACTTCCGCCCACACGTCGCTCGGGGGGATTGATATACTCATCAATATTGCATGCGTCAATTCTGCAGCCACACTCCCCGTCACCCGCCGCGAGCAGGTACACTCACATTTTGCGACGCACCTCGGTGACGTAGCGCTCTGCTGTTCGATCGGTATGGGGTTTTTGTCTGATCGAGCGAGACCCGCTCGGCTGATGAATATCTGGCTCATCAGAGATACTGCAACTCCTCCACATGATGCGGCGTGGCACCGAAATACATACTCGCTCATCGCCGCATACACCGAATTTCTCACACATGCGCATGCCCAGACCGGGACCATGGTTACTTCGGTCGTGCAACACACAACAAGCCCGCGTGATACCCCAAAAGATACACAAGCGATACACACATGGATTCAGGCACTTACAACGGGAACAATCGATGGCCTCAGTGGACAAGTTATCACTTTAGGTCAACGAGCTTCTGCGCGTATGTGATTCACCGTGCATTAATGACCGGCATTGCGTATCTGTGGAAAGAATCATTGGTCGTTATGTTGCCGGAGTAGATTCTTTCTCGCTATCGAAGGTTTTCGCTGTGCCACATCCGACGTACACGGTCTCGTTCTAAAAGTAAGGAGTATTCAATGCACATCTCTGCTTTGTATGTCTATCCCATCAAGAGTTGCCGAGGGATCAGTGTGTCAACCGCCAACGTGCACGACATTGGACTAGAACATGACCGGCGCTATATGGTCGTCGGCCCTGACAACGTTTTTTTGACGCAGCGTGACGCACCCTCAATGGCAACGATTGAGGTAGCACAGTTTGCCTCAGGTTGGACCGTCCGTACCGAATCAAATGGCGCGCTCACATGGGAGCCACAGTCACACGGCCCACGCTTCAGCGTCCAAATCTGGAAAGACCAGGTCGAAGTCGTAGATCAGGGCAACACCGTCGCAGAATGGTTCTCAGACGCACTCGGACGGCCGTGCCGGCTCGTCGGGTTTGCGC
>CAIPUQ010000377.1 GCA_903868295.1 uncultured Roseiflexaceae bacterium | reverse complement strand
GGGTTCCGCGAACGCGAGCAAATCCTCGACATCTTCGAAATGGTCTCTGGCGCACGCATGATGACCAGCTATTTCCGGGTCGGTGGATTGGCCTACGATTTGCCGGAGGGATTCTTCCCTGCAGTCAAAGCACTCACCGACGTGATGCCGTCACGCATCGACGAGTACGAATCGTTGCTGACCAACAACATCATCTGGAAACAGCGGACCATGGGGATCGGCGCTATCGACACTGCCGCTGCACTGCAGTACGGCATGACCGGCCCCGGACTGCGCGCTACGGGTGTTGCATGGGATATCCGCAAAGCGATGCCGTACAGTGGCTACGAAAACTATACGTTCTCGATCCCCACTGCCACCAACGGTGACATCTATGATCGCTACCTCGTCCGGATGGCCGAGATGCGCGAGTCGGTCAAAATCGTCGAACAGGCTTCCGCGCGCCTCAAAGCAATGGGGCCTGGACCATGGCAGACGAGTGATCGCAAGATCGCCCCGCCACCCAAAGTCGAAATCACCGAAAGTATGGAGTCACTCATCCACCACTTCAAGTTGTGGACCGAAGGCTTCAAGCCTCCGCGCGGTGACGCCATGGTCGCAATCGAATCACCACGTGGTGAATTGGCTACGTACATCGTCAGCGATGGCAGTCCCAAGCCATACCGCGTCCATATGCGGGCTCCGTCGTTCATCAATCTGCAGGCACTGCCACACATGGCCAAAGGTCAGTTGATGGCCGACCTGGTCGCATTGATTGCGTCGCTCGACCCCGTGCTCGGTGAAGTGGATCGTTAAGCGGTGCAGACCGCCCACCAGGTAGGATGCTCTATGTCACTCCGTCAGACACACGGCGCCGAGATCGATGCCATCTTGGCCCGATACCCCCACAAGCGCAGTGCTATTTTGGCATTGCTCTATATTGCTCAGGATACGTATGGTCGCCTGACCGATGCCGCCATTCGTGAGGTTGCCGAGATTATCGACAGCAATCCCACCGATGTCTTCGAAGTCGTTGGGTTTTATACGTTACTGTATGATGACAAAGTCGGCAAAGTCGTGTTGCAAGTCTGCGACGATGTCCCGTGCGGGTTCTGTGGTGCCGAAGAACTGGTCAGCACGCTCGAGAACAAACTCGGCATCAAAAGCGAAGAGACCACGGCAGACGGCCTGTTCACGCTCCAACGCGTCAAGTGTTTGGCTGCCTGCAACCGCGCACCGTTGCTCCAAGCAAACCTCGATTACTACGGCGATCTCAGCACTCCCGAAAAAGTCGACGACCTGTTGACCCAACTCCGGACCCGCATCGCAAATAACGACAACATCAGCATTTCGGGCCGCAACGCCACCTTGTAATGACGGTGTCGCCCCCGGACTTGCACAGCGAGTCCGGGGGTTTGTCTATGCACGCCGATACCGTTCGTTCATGACGCTGACTATCGTCGACGGCTTGTGTTTCCGTCATTCTTGGACAGCAACACGGGCATCGTTGACTGTCCAGCACCCGCAGGTGCTCGTGTGCGATCAGGGTAGCCGTTTTTTGCAGATGGTCGTGCACAATCCAATCACTTGCCACGATATACGGCATATGGTAGTATTTTACTACTAGGGGATGATGATTTTAAGGGATAGCAATGACACAAAACGAGTTCCGGCTACCCGAGTTACACTTCGACACATCAAATCCCGACCCACGCTGCGCGTGCGTGTTGGTGCTCGATACTTCGACCTCGATGGCCGGTGAGAAAATCAATCAATTGAACGAGGGCCTCCAAGCCTTTCAGACCGAGTTACGCAGCGACGAGATTGCCCAGTCACGGGTCGAAGTCGCCGTCGTGACGTTTGGACCCGTCCAAATTGCTGTGCCATTTACATCGGCGAGCGAGTTCCGTGCCCCTGAGTTGGTCACGACCGGCGATACGCCGTTGGGTGCAGCATTGCATCAAGCACTCGACATGGTACACGAGCGCAAAGCGTTGTACCGGAGCGTGGGCATCCCGTATTACCGACCCTGGATTATGTTGGTCACCGACGGGACTCCCAGCGATGGCACCCAGCAATGGAAGAGCGCTGCACAGCGCATCCGTGCCGAAGAAGTCAAAAAAGGCGTGGCGTTTTTTGGGGTGGGCGTCGCCGGTGCAGACATGCATGTCTTGAGTCTGCTGTCGCACCGTCAGCCGATCGGCCTGAAGGGGTATTCGTTCCGCGAGATGTTTGTGTGGCTTTCAGGGAGCCTCCAACACGTGTCGCAGTCGCAACCCAACGACACCGTCACCCTCAAACCTACCTCCGACTGGGGCACACTCTAGCAGAAGGATGCCAGCATGAGTTGGACCTCTGGGGGAGCCTCGATTGTGGGCAGTTCCCACCGCAAAACCGACACCCCCTGCCAAGACGCCCACTTGATTGTGACCGCCAACGGCTCGCTCATTGTGGCGGTATCTGACGGCCTCGGGTCGGCAGCGTTGTCGCATATCGGGGCCAAACATGTGTGCACCAGTGTTATCCACTCGATCGAACGCACCTTTGACATGCAACGCACACGCAAGCTGTCGCTCGGTGGGGTACGCGAGTTGATCTGGCGCTTCACCCGCGCACCCAAAAATTCTGAGCAAATGCTCAAAGAAGCATTCACCGAAGCGCATCAGAGTTTGGCCAAACTCGCTACAGCCGAGGGGAATCTGCTGAGTGCGTATGCATGCACCTTGGTGGTCGTGGTGGTCATGGCTGATTCGTGGCACACGCTCCACATCGGCGACGGGGCAGTAGTCGGCGTCGACGAAGACGGCAGCGTACGCACCTTGAGTGCACCCGAACGCGGTGAATTCGTCAATTCGGTGACGCCACTGACCAGTACCCGCTATCAACGTGCGTACCGCTACGCCGAGGGCCACGAACGACTCTTTGGGGTCGCGGTGTTTAGTGACGGGATCCAGAATCTCTGCATTAACTACAAAACCGGCGCTGCGTTCGATGGCTTCTTCCAACCCATTTTGTCATGGTTCCGTGGGTTACCACGTGATTATGATCGGACCACGGCAATTGCCAAGCTGCTTGATTCGGCACAGATTCGCCAGAAAAGTGACGATGATTTGACCTTGGCAATCGCGTTACGGAGCTAATCGTGCTTCATCGATGCCCGACACACTGAGACACGAGGGTTGCTGGTATGAGCGCGCATCATCAACTCGTCTTTTATACCGGCCCGCGAGAAGCGGTGCACCTCGCCAACCTCATCGCATCCGGCGGTGAAGGTGGAGTCTACAATGTCTTCGAATACCCCGACCAGGTTGCCAAAATATTCCATCCTCGCCAACGCACCGCGGCCATCGCCGAAAAACTGCAAGTCATGCTCCAGTTCCGCCCGGCCGAGGACGTCAACGCCCACCGGCATCACGTCCTGATTGCATGGCCTACCCAAATCATTTACAAAACTCCCTCCGCGCAGACGTCGTATACCAGTGCAAACGGCACCGAAAATCTGGTCGTCGGCTATTTGATGCCCAAACTCAATCATACGTATGCCATTGCCCAGCTGCTCAATCCCAACTTCCGCATCAAGCACCATCCAGAGCTCAACCACCGGCATATTTATCGGGTGGCCATCAACTTGGTGCGCATCGTCAGTCAGCTCCACAGCAATGGAATCGTCATCGGCGACATCAACGAAAAAAACTTCCACTTTACCAAGGAACTCGACCGAGTCGCATTGGTTTCGGTTATCGATTGCGACTCGATGCAGATAACGTCGCCGATGGGCGAGATTTTTCCCTGTAATGTGGTCGTCCCCGAGTACACTGCACCAGAACTGCATGGCAAAGATATTCGCAAGGGGGTGTTGCGGACCGAGCAGCATGATCTGTTTGGATTAGCCGTATTGCTGTATAAGCTGCTGATGCAGGGCTTTCATCCGTTCCAAGGTATCCCTTCAGCCGGTATGCCGCAAGTCGAGTCGGCTCAGGTGTGGTGCATCAAAAACAACGTGTTCCCACACATTGCAAATTCGTTTTATGGACCACCGCGGTATGCACCGCGTGTCACGTCTTTGCCGCCGATGTTGATTACATTGTTCTTGCGGGCTTTCCTCAAGGGCTATTCGCGCCCGACTGCAGTCGAGTGGGAAGGCGCGTTGACGCATCTCGAACAAACCCTGGTGCCGTGCGGCAACGATAGCACCCACATCCATCCCGCAGACTGCCCGTGTGTGGTCTGCGAGTGGGAGTACGCCAACGGCAAACGTACCTCGGGTGGCGTGGTCGTACCCGGCGAACTCGCCGATATGCCATTGCCGCCGCTCATGCGTACCTCCGACATTACCTCACCCAGTCCCATCACGCCATCGGTGTGGCCAGCGCCCGAACCGACCCTGCGCGAAAACGACCCGGTCGATCCACCTGCAGAGGTGTCTGGTGAGCGCACCATTCCCAAATCGGTGTGGAGTACACCGATATCGACACCTGCGCCGGCTCCATCATCGCAGTCTGCTCCGATCGCTACCCAACCTGCTGCAGCGCCGTCATACTCTGCTACCATCCCTGACCCGGCACCTTCTGTACTGGCAGCGCCCCTGCCCGAGCAAGCGGTACCGTCATCTTCAGAACCCATATCGACGAGTCTACCTGCTGCACCTCGTGCCGAGTCCGCGTCACTGGCGCCAGCTACAGACGAGTCCACCGACCCGCCAAGCATCAAACCATCGCTGTGGAGCACCCCGTTGCCGGGGATGTC
>CAIPUQ010000376.1 GCA_903868295.1 uncultured Roseiflexaceae bacterium | reverse complement strand
CGTGAACGGGTCGGTTTTGACCGGTCGCGAGAAGCGCTGCGACGGCACCACTTGGAAGACATCACCCGCCGCAATGTATTCTTTGGCATGCAACACCCGCTCGACATACTCGCCCAACGACACGTTCGACGTTGGGACGACCGGCGTGCCCGCCTCGCCCTCTTGCAATGCCATCCCGGCAGGGAGCGGTTGGCGCAAGCGGGCCACAATGGTACGAATTTTCGCCATCACCCGCTCGTACTCAAGCGCCAGATCTGCCGCATCGAGATGCACATGGCTGATGACCTTGATGCGGTGGCGCACGTGGTCAAAGACCAACAACGTGTCGACGAACTGCCACATTGCATCGGGCATCTCGTAGTCGCAATGCGCAGGGCGCGGGATACGCTCGAAGTTGCAGACCGTCTCGTACGCCATATAGCCCACCGCACCCCCCACAAAGCGGGGCAGGTCGGGTAGACGCACCGGACGGTAATCGGACAAATAGGACTGCAACAGTTCCAGCGGGTCATCGTATGCAATCGTCTGCTTGTAGCCGGCTTGGACGGCGTGCGCCTTGCCTTCGCTCATCCGCAAAGTCAGGTACGGCTCGGTGCCGATGAACGAATAGCGCGCTAGATGTTGGCCGCCTTCGACCGACTCGAGCAAAAACGTCCATGGGCCCTGTGCGGTCTTGAGGTAGGCCGACACGGGTGTCTCGAGGTCGGCGGCGATTTCGGTATAGAGCGGGCACAGGTTGCCTTGGCTGGTCAAGGCCTGCATCTCGGTCAGCGACGGGATGAATTGCATACGGACCCCTTTCACACACGGGGCAGAGGCAGCACCACAGAGCGATTCCATGGCGCTACGCGGTCGTTAGTCCTTGAAGTACAACAAGCCCATGGCATCGTCCATCATACGGACGGTTTCTTGGGCGATTTTGCGTGTTTTGGCGTTGCCGGCCTGCAGAATCTCGTCGACGAGCTTGGGCTTCGCCTCGTAGACTGCCCGGCGTTCCCGCATCGGTTCGAGGAAGTTGTTGATGGCGATGGCCAGCTTCTTTTTGACCTCGACGTCGCCCACATTGCCCGTCCGGTAGCGGTCTTTGAGGTCGTTGACTTCGGGCTTATCCGGGTTAAAGATATCGTGGTAGATGAACACCGGGTTGCCCTCGACTTTGCCGGGGATGTCGGCGCGGATGCGGGCTGGGTCGGTGTACATGGCACGCACCTTGGTCTCGACGGTTTTGGCGTCGTCCGACAGCAGGATGGTATTGTTTAGGCTCTTGGACATCTTGGCTTGGCCGTCGGTGCCGATGAGGGTACCGCCTTCGGGCACGAGCACATCCGGCTCGGGGAAGACCTCGCCGTAGAGGAAGTTGAAGCGGCGCGCGATTTCACGCGTAATCTCCACATGCGCCTCGTTGTCTTTGCCCACCGGCACGAGGTGCGCGCGCGGCATCAAAATGTCGGCTGCCTGGAGGACGGGGTAGCCGAGCAGACCAAGGGGAAGCTGTTCGTCGTCGATCTGGGCAGCCTTGGCCATGTCTTTGATCGAGGGCAGGCGACTGAGCCGGGCGACCGAGACCAGCATTTCGAAGATCAAGTTGATCTGATAGATTTCTTTGACTGACGACTGGACATAAAACGTCACCTTCTCGGGGTCGAGGCCACAGGCGAGCTGGTCGATAATCATGTCGCGAATGTTCTGCTCGACCATCTGGATTTCGGCCTTGTTGGGCTTGGTGGTGAGCGTGTGCAGGTCGGCGATGATGAAGTAACATTCGTACTCGCTCTGCAGGCGCAGGCGGTTGGCGATGGAGCCGACGTAATGCCCGAGGTGGTATTTGCCGGTGGGACGATCACCGGTCAGGATGCGCTTTTGTGCCATGGGGTTGCTCCTCGACGCTCAAAAAAGGGTACAAAAAAACCGCCACTCCCTTGTGAAAGGAAGGGGACGGATGAATCATCCGCGGTGCCACCCCGCATTCGTCATGACTGACGCTCTTTTCGATGCTGCCCGTGTCGGGTACATCTCCTGCCGTGATAACGGTGGCAGACTCCGGCGG
>CAIPUQ010000375.1 GCA_903868295.1 uncultured Roseiflexaceae bacterium | reverse complement strand
GAGACGGTTGTTTCGCCGGATCCCGGCGTCGAATTGGCGATTGGCAGCAACGTGACGTGGCCATCGGCGTTTATCTATGCACGCAATGGCCAGCGGGTTGCGATTGTGGGGCGCTACGACGCCCCTGGTGTCGAAGCCTACGGAGTGTTCCCCCGTATTGTGTCCTATGACGCAGGTATCCGCGAGGCACTCATAGCCGAGTTGACCGCGCTCAACCCACGGCAGATTGGGCTCAATTACAGCATGGACGACAAAACGTCGGATGGGCTGACGGTTGGTATGCATCTGATGCTCCAAGACTTGCTCCGTGGAACCCCGTTTGTCGAGCGCTTGGTGAGTGCAGGCCCGCTTTTGAGTGCGTTGCGCTCACGCAAGACCGCCGGCGAAATCGCCCGCATCCGTACAGCAATCAACACAACCGAAGACATTGTTGATCTCGTCGACCGCGAGATCCGTATTGGTCGGAGCGAAAAAGACATCGGCGATTTCATTCACGGTGAATTTCAGCGCCGTGGATTGCCCGCTGCCTGGGCATGGGATGGCTGCCCAATTGTCAATAGCGGTCCGAATTCTGCAGTCGGTCACGGTGTCCCCAGCGAACACATCAAAATCGAAGCCGGACATATTGTGCACATCGACTTGGGCGTCCAACAAGACGGGTATTGTTCAGACATCCAGCGGTTGTGGTACGTGCGCAAACCCGGCGAAACCGAAATGCCGGCAGAACTCCAGCGTGCGTTCGACACGGTGCGTCAAGCAATCCGTGAAGGTGCCAAAGCGCTTCGACCGGGAGCCAGAGGGTATGAAGTTGATGCCGTTGCCCGCGATGTGGTTATCGATGCAGGATATGACGAGTACATGCACGCATTCGGTCATGGCCTCGGCAAAGCCTGTCACGACGGTGGCCCACTCCTTGGACCACGCTGGGAACGCTATGGATCGACACCGGATATGAAGGTCGAAGTGGGTAATATCTATACGCTTGAGCTTGGGGTGATTACCTCAGCAGGGTATGTCGGACTCGAAGAAGACGTGTTGGTCACCGAGAACGGTGTGGAGTTTTTGTCGAAAGAGCAGACATCTATTCGCATGATCTAAGCTTTGCACTGCATCTGTTATGGCTTTGCAAAGCTCTAGCGCACCAGCATACGCACATTTTGTGCGTATGCTTTTTTGTGGAGCTATTGTGTACAAATAATCCAATCCTTGTGTGAAATACATGTGCAGTTCGTGAAAATCCGAGTGCTATACTCTGCGTACGAGTCGGTACTACAGATTTGTTGTGACCACAGATGGCTGAAAGGTGGACAAGCTATGGCAGCTGCACTGCGCGTGGGTCGTGGAGTTATCAATACCCTGCGACTGGCAATTCCCAAAATTGGTGCCGGTTGGATGTTTGCATTGTTGACGAGCAACTTTAACCGAATTTCGATTCACGAACTCGGGATTGCTGCGTTTGTTATCACCATCATGATCGGTATGCATCATTTTCTTTCTCCGTTCCAGGTCATCATGGGCCGACTCACCGACCGCTATCCGATTTTTGGGTATCGTCGCACGCCATATTTCTTTATTGGGAGCATGGTGTCGAGTCTCGTGTTCGTCTTCTTGCCGGGTGCTGCAAAGATGATGAGCGAAGGAAGTACCCTTGGCTATGTGTTTGGCTTTACGCTGTTGTTTATCTTCGGTGTGGGCATTGCCACAACCGGCGACACACACCATGCGCTGATAGCGGAAGTGACCAACTCCGAAAAACGCGGT
>CAIPUQ010000374.1 GCA_903868295.1 uncultured Roseiflexaceae bacterium | reverse complement strand
GTCCGTTGGTAGCTGACGTGCATCCCGCCCCGACCATAGACCAGTTGACTCTTGGTGCCGGCCTTCAACGAGGCGTCATACTGCCATACCGGCGCACCGGGACGTGTCACCTGCGAAATAAACGGCCCCGCGAAACGGACCTGCCGCCCATCAGGGATGCCCCACAGCTCGATGGTCAAGCGGAACTCGGCGGGCTCGTTGCGCACCACCACCATCAACGGCCCTGCACTGTCGTTCCTGAAGCGGAAGTCCGTCGTCGGCTCCATCACTGTTGCATCAAAGCCCACGATATCCTCGTAGGTCGACACTACAAACGTATGCGGGATGCGCCGCGTAATGGGGAACCCGCCATTCGCCGCAGTCCGGAAAATCGTCGTCGACACTTGACAAATTCCACCCGCGAACACCTTTGCCAACTCCCCACCGACAATACCGTAGCCCTCGACAAAATCCGTATCGGTGAAGTTACTATTGGCCAAAAACGAGAATTCTTCGCCCGCGGGGATGACCACACCATCGATCATCGCCGCACCTTTGGAGATGTTCGTGCGTTTGGCGTACCCTGCGCCCTTGTAGGTCGTCGTTGCCGTCGCCACCCGTTCGACACCGGGCATAGGGTTCGTGTAATTGACGAGATGCGGCATCCTGCCGAGGTATGCACTACCCAAGTTGCTGAGCCGTACCACTGTTCCGCTACCCTCGAGGTGTTCCTCAAACCGGGCACGTTCGAAGTATTGCACTTTGACGGTCATGTCTTCTTGCGTCACATAAAATGCTTCGCTGAGCGGATAGCCAAAAAGTGCCAGACCACCACGTGTTTGCCAAAAGCTCTCGAAGCTCCCACTCACCGCATGTTGGGTGAGTGCATAATACGTGCCAACGCTCGGCGGTGCTGCTTCAAACGCGGTACCGCGTTGTGCTGGATCGATTGCATCAATAGCAAATGCACCGATACGGCTGAGCATCACCGATGCTTGTTCGTCATGCCCCAACGGCACTTCAAAGCGTGCTTTTTCGAAGTACTGCACCCGCAATCCACCGTCCGTGATGATGGGGGTCAACGGGTTCCCAAAAATCTCATGGCCACCGTTTTGTTCATAAAACAAGCGGAATGTACCATGCAGATATTGCCCCGTTTCGCTGATATAGAGCACACCCGCGCTCGGGGTGGTAACATCGGTGGCGGCGCGTGACCGCGGCAGTTGACGGGGATTTGCCGAAGCAGCCGTCAAACCGAGTATCGCGATGACCAGCAAGAGTATCTTCTTCATCGATTCCTCCGCAGAATCTTGGGACCTGAACGTATTCAGGGCGCCGATGCACTGCCATGGTGCAAAGAGACCAGGGGAAGCGGCACGCCCAAGACCGGTATCCGTGGCATGGTGGCATGTCCGCTCGCAAAACGGCATGATACGCACCTTTTCCAATAGTACCAAACGCGATTTTGCAGGGTATTACAATCGGTGGTCAAGTACCTGATAGACAGTATCCCATATATACGTTCATCGTCTCCGGGATTTTTAACTAAATCTTCAGATTTTCGTATTTCTACGCCATGGAGTGCGGTCGTTCGCATGAAAACACGTCGTTTGGGGTAGAATACGCACAACCACTCGCATCATCTCTATGAGGACAGCATGAGTAAGCCCATTATTGGTATGACCTCTGGACAAACCAGCACCAGCACCTGGTCACCGCTTTTGGTCGGCGTGCGGCGTTCGTACATCGACGCAATCATCGCCGCTGGGGGCATCCCGATGCTCTTGCCGCCGGTCGACGCCGGTCACAGCGATATCCTCGACGCCTACTTCGATCACGTCGATGGGATCTTGATCCCGGGCGGCGGCGACATCCAACCGCATCTCTACGGTGCCGACAAACACCCCAAAACCGACAACATCGACGTGCTCCGCGACGACACCGAGCTCTATCTTGCCCGCAAAGCCGCAGCCAGCGGCAAACCTCTGCTGGGCATCTGCCGTGGCCTCCAGGTCATCAATGTCGCCCTGGGTGGCACGCTCATCCAAGACTTGCCCGACGAAGTCGGCGGCGACCTCGCCCACAACGAATCAGCCACGCGTGAAGATTGGACCCACATGGCACACACCGTGCGCCTCGAGGCCGATTCGCAGCTGCGGAGCCTGCTCCAGACCGACACCATCGCCGTCAATTCGCTGCACCATCAAGCCATCGGCACGGTCGGCACCGGCGTCCGGCCGGTCGCTTGGACACACGACGGCGTCATCGAGGCCATCGAAGGCACCGGCCCCAACTTCATGGTGGCCGTGCAATGCCATCCCGAAACCTTGCGGGGCGAAGCCGACCCTCGTTGGCAAGCCATGTTTGACCGCTTCGTCCAACGCTGCCGCGACGCCCGCAGCGTGATTGCATAGAAAGACCCGCATGGAACCTTCATTCATCGCCCTACCCGCATTTCGCATCATTGGCATGCACCTGCGCGCGACCCCCATGACGCCGGAAATCCCCGCGCTGTGGGATTCATTCCAACCCTACCTCGATACCATCCCCACCATCCGCCCCAATGTCAGCTATGGCGTCCAACAAAACATGGACTCCGTCGCCATGAAGTTTGACTACTGGTGTGGACTCGAAGTGGCTGCTCCTACGGCAGTACCGAAAGGCTTGGTCGAGAAACTCATCCCTGCCCAAGAGTACGCCGTCTTTCCCTGTACCCTCAGTTCCATCGGCGAGACATTCGGCTATATCTTCGATACCTGGCTCAAGGCATCTGGCTATATAATGACTGGTGGGCCTTACTTCGAGCGCTATGGCGTCGATTTCGACGGCACGCCCGAAGCACCGTTGGACATCTACATCCCGATTACCCTCCGCAGCTAATTCCCTGCGTATACAGAAGGACCCATCAATGACGAAGCGTCCCATCATCGGTATTCCCACCTCGCTCTCGCACGATAGCTGGGGTTGTGAATTCCTCGGTAACTCGCAGACGTACATCCGCGCCATCGAGCACGCCGGCGGTGTCCCACTGCTGTTGCCAACCTCCGAAAATCGCGAAGTCCTCGACGGCCTCTACGGCGTTATCGATGGGCTGTTGCTGGCGGGCGGCGTCGACATCCATCCCGATGCCTACGGGCACGCACCGCACCCCAAACTGGGTAGCAACAACCTCGAGCAAGACAGCGCCGAAGTCTATCTGACCAAGCGCGCCGCTGCCGACGGCAAGCCCATCTTGGGGATTTGTCGTGGTCACCAGATGCTCAATGTGGCACTCGGTGGGACGTTGTTCCAAGATATCCCCGCCGAAATCGCCGGCAGCCTCGATCACTCGTTCTCGGCCAACCTCAAAGACGGCAAAGTTTTGGCCCACGACATCCAAATCGGCGAAGACAGCTGGCTTGCCGAAACCCTCGAACAGACCATCATCCAGACCAACAGCATGCACCACCAGTCGGTACGCGACGTCGCGCCAACGCTCCGTGTGGTCGGCACCACTGCAGATGGAGTGGTCGAGGTCATCGAATCGACCGGGACCAACTTCGCCATCGGCATCCAGTCGCACCCCGAAGAACTCTGGGACACGACCGAGACCAAATGGCAGAAGCTCTTCGACGCATACATCGCCGAGGTCATCAAGCGCTGATTGTGTCCGCTCCGACGCCCTTCCGTTGCAACGGGAGGGCGTTTTTGCATGAAAAAAGGGTCCACTGCATCGCTCCGCGCACAGGGATAACGGCGGCGCACGGCGAAAGCGGGACTACCGCGGCGCGCCCACGCGCACACATCCGCTCGGCATCCGTACGCCCCGTGTCTGGGCAATTGCAGCCGTGCTGGCGGGTTGCAACCAAACCCCAGTGCCGTCGACGGCACTGGGGCTGTTGTCTACCAGATTGATTCAGGCGCGTACTAGTCGAGGGTGGCGAGGACTGGTGCGAGTTCTTCTTGGGTCAGTCCACCTTCGTAGCGCCCGACGATAACGCCCTTGCTGTTGATGAGGAACAACCACGGTTCGGACTGCAAGCCCCATGCGTAATAGGCATCCGAGACGCCTGCTTTGCGCTCGGCATCTGTCAAGTTGCGGCCTTCGTTCATGGCGATTTGAAAGACTTCGGTCTGTTGTTTGAACGAATCACCGAACGGAAAGCGGTAGATTTCGCTGTGGATAAACGTCACCGAAGCACCATACTGACGCGCAAGCTCAGCAAAGACGGTTACGCTCGGGCCACAGACTGCGGTGCGACAAAAGCCGGGTGTTGCAAACAACACCGCGATTGGTTTGCGCGCTGCCAGTGCATCATCGAGCGATGTGGCGTACAAACTCGGCTCCGTCACTGCGGACGAGCTCAGTTCTTTGGGATCAGCGACGCCGGTACTCGTCAGTGTTTTGGCTGCTATGGCCATGTCACCGATTTTGGGGGCTATTGCGCGGTCGCTGACCGTCAATTGGAGGTTCGATTGGGCAGATTGGCCCGCGATGACCGTTTCGATTTTGACGCCATAACTCCCTGCAACGGGGAAATCGAATGTCGCCACATAGACGGCAGCCGGTAGTCCCTTGCCGAAGTACGTCGCAGTACTGGTGCCGATTGGCTTGGTTTTGTCCACATCGAGGTTATAGAACGTTGTGGTCACTACCGCAGTCGGGTCATTAACGGGTGACCCATTTTGGATAATCCCGAGTGGCAGTCGATTCGGACCAACCACGGCTTCGGTAAATGCAAAGACCGGCGTGACCGCTGCATTTGCGGCGGGAGTGACGCTACAACTGACGGCGAAACATGCGCAGAAGACAAGTACAAGGCGACGGAACATGCGGACCTCCGGTCGTACGGTATTGGCTACAGTGTACACGAGCCAACGATATCTGGCACTCCGATACACAATGAGCCGCGTGAATGGTATACTGGACCTACGCAGTTGTGTTCACACTGTGAGGAAGGGAGAATGCGCCATGGAAATCACGCAAAAGCGCCTCAATCGTGTCGATTTGGTGCACGTCAGTGGTCGTCTCGATGCCATGCATGCCCCGGCACTCCGCAACAAAATCGAAGAACTCTTTGCCGAAGGCCGGTATCGGATTGTGCTTGACTTCAGTGGGTTGGAGTACGTCGCAAGCCCTGGGTTGCGCGTCCTCATCGAAGCCCGCAAAAAAGCACGTGACTGGAAGATCACCGACTTCGAGGGTGGCGATGTCCGGTTGGCTAGTTTGCCGAACCGTATCCGTGAGGTATTTGACCTCACCGGGTTCACGTCATTATTCGATATATACGCTGACGCCACCGAGGCTGTCGGTTCGTTCTAATGCAATTAGGTAGTGCCATGTCACACGCATCCACGACATTCCCTGCGTCGTTAGAATCACTGGTCGCAATCAGTGCATTTGTCAATACAGCGACACATCAATGCAAAATGAGTGAGCGTGAGGCATGGCACGTGCAACTCGCCGTCGATGAAGCCGCGACCAACATCATGCAACATGCATACGGCGACACCGGCAGCGGCACCCTCGCTGTCAGCTGGTCGATCGACGGTGGTGTACTCACAGTGGTCCTCCACGACCACGGCCAACCATTCGATCCTGCGCTCGTGCCGGTACCAGACATCCACTCGCCGTTCGAAGATCGCCAAGCAGGTGGGTTGGGCATTTATCTGATGAACAAACTCATGGATGAAGTCACCTATCGATTTACCGATGCTGGCAACGAGCTGACGCTACGCAAGCGTTTTGCCGAAGCAACAGCCGTGCGTGTCCAACACTTCGTCATCGAAGGTCGGCTCGATGCACGCGGCACCGCAGTAGCCCTCGAACCCGTGACTGCTGCCGTTGCTGCAGGTGCACGGACGATATTGCTCGACATGCACAAGGTATCGTTTTTGAGCAGTAGCGGATTGCGCTCCTTGCTGATGATCCGCCGCGAAATCAACGCCCATCAAGGGATCTTGATGTTGATTGCCCTGCTGCCGCACGTCGAAGAAGTATTCACGATGACGGGGTTTTCGCAAGTCTTTGAACTCTATCCGAGCGTCGAAGCAGCCCGCTCTGCACTCGCAGGCCGCGGCGAAACCGTCTAACCAAGCGTACCGTTCCCACTCCCCACCCCCACATTCGTATTTCAAGAGGTACTGGCAGGTGAACAGCAAGCGTGAGCGTTGGCTCATCGTCTACAGCATCGGTGTCGGCGTACCCGGGTTTGTCTGGTTGGCACTCGCCTCCCACACCCCGACGGTACCGCTGTGGCATGTGCTGATAGTCTGTGCCCTTGCGTTGCTCATCGACAGTGTCGGGTTCCGCGAACCACCGGCAGATCCCCACACACTCACCGGCATCATCATTTTGAGTGTTGCACTCTCGATGCAACCGTTGATGGCTGCAGTCATTGCCGGCGTGGTGGGGTGTGTCATCGGTGTGGCATTGCCGTTTTTTGATCATCGACCACTCAATGTCTATTCCTTGCTGATTCGCCCATTTGCGCGGGCTGGGGTGCGTGTCGTGGCAGTGTTTTTGGGGGTCGCTGTTGCACAGGCAGTGGGTGGGTGGGTCGGGATTGCGCTCCAGATTGGGCTCTACCCCGCGCTCATCATGATCAATCGCGCCGCACGAATGTGGCTCCATGACGGCACACCCGCCGTGCGCCAATGGTGGCGCGGCAACACGATTTCGATGCTCTTTGTCGAAATAATCCCGCTCCCGCTCGCCCTCCTCGGATCGGCCATATATGCCTCACCGGATCTCGGGATTTGGTACTTCGTCCTGTTTGGAGTAGCACTTTTTGCGGCCAGCGTGGTGCTCAGCCAAGTCGGCATCAGTCTGCGTCACCAACAAACATCGACCAACGAATTGGCCATTCTCAATGCAACCAGCCGGGCGATTATACGATCAGAGCTCGATGTCGATGCCCTGTGTGAGCTGATTTATCGGGAAGCCGGCAATGTCCTCGATACATCGTCGTTCCATCTCGGGATATTCGCACCAAACAGCGATCGCTACACCCTCAAAGTCCGGGTCCAGGATCGCCAACGGCTCGATCCGTTGACGGTTGATGTGCCCAGTGGTGACGGGATCATCGGCTGGATGCGTCAAACCGGGCGTTCGTTGCTGATTGCCGACTTCAAAAAAGAAATGGATTCGTTGCCCGCACGGCCACGGTATCAGAGCGCCAATCCACCCAACTCGGGCGTATATGTTCCCCTCATCAGTGGCAATCAGATAATTGGCAGCATCTCGGTGCAGAGCCACGAGACCAATGCGTTCACCGCAGATGACCTGCGCCGACTCAGTCAGATTGCCGACCAAGCGGCCGTAGCCATCAGCAAGGCACGCACCTTCAACGAAGCCCGCCAGCGGGCTGCCCAGCTCCAGGCAATCCAAGACGTCAGCGCACACTTATCGGTCTTGCTCGAGCCAGACGAGCTCTTGCCAGAGGTCATGCGGCTCATCCGTGAGCATTTGGGATACCATCCAGTGCATTGTATTACCGTGAACGCGCAGGGCACCTTGCAGTACCGTGCGACGACTGCAGATTTCGATGCAGCGGCGTTCATGGAGCATTTGCTGGACGACGACAAAACCGGCATTATTGCCGAAGTCGCCCGTACGGGCCAACCCGTCCTCGT
>CAIPUQ010000373.1 GCA_903868295.1 uncultured Roseiflexaceae bacterium | reverse complement strand
TCCGCTGGCAGGCGCAAAAACGCCGTGAAACAGCCCAACCCGGCGACGGGCGATTAATCCCCATCGTGGCCGATGCAACCAAAATGCCGTTTCGCGATGGCACAATCCATCGCATCAGCGCAGTGTCATCGCTCGAACACATCCCAGACGATCATGCTGTGGGTCGCGAAATCGCACGCGTCCTGTCTGACGATGGTATTGCCGTCATGACACTCCCGTACACCAGCACAGAACGCACGTCCTTTATGAAGGGCATCAGAAATTTCGCACAAGTCGCCAAAAACACCTTCGATCAAGTCGGCAAAAGTGGCTCGTTCTTCCGCTTTTATACCGACCAAGACCTCAAAGAGGTCTACTTCGACCCAGCTGATGCGATTGTGACCGCCCGTAGCGCCTTTGGACGAAGTATCTTGAATGGTCGGTACCATGAAACGCCATTGACCAAATATTGGCGCACACTGGTCATCAAGGATATTTTGTTGGCGTGGATTATCCATCCTTTGGAAGAAATGTTCGACTCGACTGATCCGATGTATGTCATGCTGGCCTACAAGAAGGGCAAATCAGGACATCAGGAGTAGTCGATGCGGATACTGTACTGCATCCCACGATACGACGACAATGCGCTCGGCAATCAAATCCACACGGAAGTGATTGCCGAGTGGTGTGCCAGAGAACATACGGTTGACATTGCAACCATGACCTCTGCCACGCGCCACATTAGTACTCGTGTGGTCGATGGCATAACTGTTTTTTCTCTCCCCACACGATCTTCGCGCTTTGTCGCTGCACTAAATCGCATCGGTGAGTGGCTCACGAGCTATCCATATTTGTGGGGTGCCATACACAGCTTCGGCGCTTTTTTTCGCACGCAACCACGATACGATGTCATTCACGTCGAAACAGCCTTCCCGCTGGGGATTGCCGTCATGCTGACCAAACCAGCAGAAAGCAAACTCGCCGTGACTTTGCCGGGCGCAGACATTATGCGTGTGCCGGAGTTTGATTATGGATACGCAAGATTCACTGCAGTCCGCCAGTGCATACGCTGGGTATTGCGTCGATCAGATTGTATCCGTGCAGACTCACGCCAAATCCTCGCGCTTGCATTGACCTGCGGTGCGCCGCCAGCGCGCATCACAGCGGTGCCATACAACATCACCGCGCATTCTTTTTTTGCGGATGCAGACCGTGTCGTCGCAGAAAAAGCATCTGCCCGTGCATTTCTTTGTGAAACATACTCCATCCCCGATGATGCAACGATTGTCTTGAGCCTTAATCGGCTACATCCGTTCAAGGGAATCGAATACATCGTTGCTGCAATCCCTACAGTTGTGGCAGCAGGACACAACGTGCACGTCCTCATCGTTGGACACAACCGAACGACCCCGAAGTACGGTGATTATGGTGCATACCTGTTAGAACAAGCCCAAACTTTGGGGGTTGCTGAGCGTGTGCATGTCGTAGGCGGCATCGCCCATCACGATGCACGGAGATACCTGGCAGGCAGTGATACGACGATTGTGCCGTCGATTGCTGAGTCGTTCAGTCGTGTTGTGATCGAATCGGCTGCAGCAGGCACCCCGCCCATCGTCACTGCAACGACAGGAGCAAGTGATTATGTACGTGATGCAGGTTGCGGTGTCGTCGTTGCACCACAAAGCGGCCCAGCAATTGCTGAAGGAATCTTGACGGTAATCGCACAGCACAACCAACTCGCAGAACGATGTATACCGTTCGCCCAAGACTTTCGCAGCCGTGTTATCGCTGCCACTTTATTGGATATGTACACATCGTTATGACACAACAGCAAGCACCAATGCGCATTTGTTATGTTGCCTATCCGACGAGTTTGACCCTCGGATCTGCCAACGCGGTACAGACGTACTCGACGTTACGTGAACTGCGCGCCCAACACCGAGATCTCCAAATCATCATCCCACGGATGACCTCTGAATCAAATCCGTTCGACGGCTTGGGGGTTACCTACATTCCCCGGATCGGTATCGGTCGGTTGTCTCGTCTGTACAAGTCGACGCTCTGGTATTATGCCGAGCGCACGGTTTTTGCTTGGATTGTCTTGGTGCTGCTCTGGGTACAGGCATCCCGCGGCACACGGACCGATGTGGTCTATGTGCGTGAAGTCATTTGTGCATTCTGGTTCTCGCAGTGGGCTCCACGCCTATTGGGTGCCAAAGTCGTTTATGAGGTCCATCATCTCGAATCGACCAATCATTCGCGCCCAAAAGAACAATGGGCTGCCCGGCTTGTCGAACGCATTGACCAAGTCACCTTGAGCCAACCGACGCGTCTCGTGTCGTTGACCAGCACGTTTCGGACAATCCTCCACAGCCAAGGGTTACGCAATACCCATGCAGTCGACATCCTGCCCGATGCATACAACGCCAGTATCTACCATCCAACTGACCAGCAGAGTGCACGGAGTAGCCTTAACATCCCACCCGAGATCACGATGATTTGTTATGCGGGGTTGACCTTTGCATACCGTCGTCTGGAACTCTTGGTCGAGGCGTATGCACAGCTCCCAGACGAACAAAAATCAAACACATGGCTCTATTTCGTTGGAGGTCGCCCCCAAGAAGTCGCAGCATTGACGCAACAGTGCAGCGCACTCGGCATCCAGCAGCGGGTTGTCTTCACAGGAGTCCAATCGCAACCTGTGGTCGCACAATTTCTTGCGGCGAGTGATATCCTTGTTATCCCTGATACGGTCACCGACGAGACTGCCTCACCCCTCAAGCTGTTCGAATACATGGCTACCGGGCGCGTCGTCGTTTGCCCGGAAATGCAGTCACTGCGCGAAATCATCGGGGCCGATGGCGCAGCGGTGTTCGCACGCGGGAGTGTGACGGCGTTAACTGCACAATTAGCCGCATTGATTACCAACCCCAGTATTCGGGCAGATATCGCAGCACGCGGGCTTACCGCTGTTGCACCACATACCTATCAGAATCGCGCCACCCGCCTCATTGCGGTTTGCCGCACAGCAGTCAGTGAACACCGCAATGCATGACCGAAAGCAACAGGCACAGTCAATTGTTGCCCAATACGCTGCAACAAGCCAATCAAACAAACCCGAATACTACCGTTATCACAAAATCCGTTTTGCGGCGATTTTGGCGATGGTTCTTTCATTGCCGGGCAAACGGGTACTCGAAATCGGGGTGAACCCTGGTCAATTCACCGAAATGCTGGTCAACGCAGGATATGAAGTGTATGGAACCGATATCTTTCCTGAACATCGTGCGGAGGTGTGGGAACGACTCGACGTCGAGGTCCGTCGCTGGAACATCGACACCGAAGAACCACCGTACTCACCGGGAATGTTCGATATCATCATCTTTTCTGAGGTGATAGAACACCTCGCGAACCCACCTTTGGCGGCTCTCGAACAATTCGCCACACTCCTCGTGCCGGGTGGACATCTGATCATCAGTACACCAAACCAGTTTTATTTCAAAAGCCGGATGCGCACATTGTTTGACGTCCTCTTGTGGCTTCCGTTTGACCATACCGACGAATTTGAGCGTTGGGCCACATTACGCAGTGATGCGCGCTATTACACGCACAGCCGTCTTTTTGGAATGAAGCAACTTGCCTGGATGGCAAAAGCCTCGCACTACGACGTCGTATCAGAAGAATATCATGCAGCCTACGAGCCGGTCGGCATCGAGTGGGCACGATTCGTGCGCGCGCCGCACCGCTGGCTGGTCAAATCGGCTATTGCACTCGTCACTGCACTGCTCTGGAAAACACGTTCCATGATCCTCATTGCGCTCAAAAAATCTACACATTGAACGAATTACCCCATGCGCACGTCTATTAGTCGAGTATCACATACTCTTCACCCCTCGGTATTGATTACGACAGTATGTCGGACTATAATACATGCAGATAAACGAATAAGGGTGCACTATGTACAAGACCATACTCAGGCTCATGACAATCGT
The DNA here is from genome assembly GCA_903868295.1 of uncultured Roseiflexaceae bacterium. Lineage (GTDB taxonomy): Bacteria > Chloroflexota > Chloroflexia > Chloroflexales > Roseiflexaceae > UBA965. The sequence goes on along the minus strand of CAIPUQ010000373.1, from coordinate 4,283 downwards.
GTCTCTATGCGCAAGCATTTTACTTATCCCTCAGGATAGTGCTTCGGCAGCAATGAGCAATGCCACAACCTGTAAGTTATCCAGCGGCTTTAGTTACACGGTTGCAGCCACACTCAGTGGGAACGGGTTGATTTATGTTGCCCTTGCAGATGCAGGTGGTACAGCTGAGTCGAACCTGCGGAACAAAGCACAAATTGTCATCCTTGTGGTTGATCCAAATACCCCTACCTGCAAAATCATTGCGACATACAGAGATACCGAGTCGTACACGTCGTTGTCAGCATTGGTGACACCTCCGATTGCGCGTACCGACAAGTCAGGCAATGTATACATCGGCAAAATCAACGGGAGCGGGTTTCGCACCATTTTCATTCCTGCCAATGCCCCAGTCAAGACGCCGTTCGCCGGTATGAAGGCAACCAATATTTCGGGACTTTCCTCGAATATCACCCATGGCGGCATGGCGGTCACCGAAAAACACGTCCTTGTGATGGCGGCAACTTTTGTTGCTGGTGCCAAGTTATTCAGCAAATATGCGGTATTGCCGATTGCTGCGATACAGCGCGGTGGGAGCTCGAGTGCAACGTGGCAAAGCTTCTCTAGCATGGCTGCATACGGACCCGCGTACTCTGCGAATGACTCAGCCGAAGGACTACCAGACGGCACATTCTACGTTGCTGGTTCATTCGAACACACATACCCGAAATTTACCGGCGGCCATGTCATACTCAATCCAAACACCATGGATTTTGTCGGAGCTGTCTCGAAGAAAGCAGGAAATGTTGATTTGATCCCGTGCGATCGCAACAGCCTCCTGACGATTCCCTATGGCTGCTTCTATCCGTCTGCGCGCCTCGGTGCAGATGGCAACTTGTATATGTCTTATGGCGCAGGCGAAAGTGGCACCGGTACTCGCATGGTGTATGGCATGAAGTACAACACCTCACAGAAAAAGTGGATGGGATTCAATGGCCCACTTTACCCAGAGCGCATCAGTGCCTTCAATGGCAAAGATGTGAGCGGGACTGGGATTGCCGCTGATATGGGAGGCAATGCGTATTTTGCTGGTACCAACGGACTGAAGCAATCATTGGTGCTTGCGAATTATGCTGGCGGGAAATGGAATGACAGTGGGTACAATGTCACCAATACCGAGTACAGCAAACCAGCAGTACTTTTCACCCCCTATCAATCTGGTGTCCGTCTGAGTGTGTTTGTGGTTACCTTTAAACCGAACGGTGCAGATATTATCTGGACGACGCACACCGGCAACTTCAATGTCGCACTGAACACGTGTACACCAACGGTTGTCATCGAAGACGGCGCAGCCAGCATCAACAAAACCACTGCATCGGGTATCGTATACGTCAGCACAGACTGTACTGCGAAGTTTTATGCAGCGAAAGTCACCACAACCGCTACGGCACCAAGCGCTGCCCTCACGTCTGCAGACTACAAAGCATTCAATCTCGATAATCCAGCTATTTCGGTATCTGGACTTACGCCGAATGCCAGTAGTTATGTGCACGTGCGGATGTTTGATTCGGCCAAAAAAGCTGTATCAAGCTGGAAATCTGTCAAAGTAACCACCGATATTGTAGCAACGGTCGGTGCCACCACGACCCTGACATCACCCTATAACGTCCAACGGTTTAGCGACACACTTTCAATGGGTGGATCGTCCTACACGGACAGTGGCTATGTCCGTTCGATGGTAGGGCGATTCACCGTCACCGCTGTGACAGACCCATCAGGCCTCGAGTCGTACAAAATCAACGAACGCACGTTCACATTCGACCAAGGTATGATTGGGTCAAATCAATCGGTTATCCTCAGCAACAGCACCGACATAACCAAACCAAACAACGTGGGAGTCACCGTAGCATTGACCGACGGTGCCGGCAACATCGAGAATCGCGTCTTAGACGGACTCGTGTTCGATAACACCGCACCGAGCATTGCATCGGCGCCTACTGCAACGTTCACCGCATCTGCCGGCGCATACGATGGCACCGTCACCCTTGCAGGCGGATCAGTCACCGACGATCTATTTGTGGGCAGCGGGTCAACGCAGTACTGGGGCGTCTGGGTTGCAAATGCAGTCTGTACGGCTCCCGGTTCGTGCCCGCTCGAGACAGACACCGCATTGCGATGGGCAGCAGTCAACACACCAACCTACACGACATTCAGTTGGAATCTCCAAGACGGTCTCGATGCTCCTGCAATAACCACCGGGAATGAGTACTACAAGACGTACATCAAATTCTTGGATGGAGCTGGGAATCCGACTACCTCGACAATTTCATTCGAAACCACCGTTGCAGCCACCGCCAACACGCTCTTTGTTCCCTTTATTCGCGTACAACGCTGAGACACTCCATGTACGCAACGATTCGCAACATGTACAAACGAGACGCCGGGCAATTTTTGCTCGGCGTTCTCTTCGTTTTCTCCCTGGTCATCTCGTTCCCACGTGTGTATGCAACCGACGAAGTGCAATACTACGCTTGGATGCGGTCAATCTGGATTGATCAAGACGTTAACTTCGAGAACGAATATCGTACCTTTGCTGCACTGAATCCCAAATCAGGGATCAATGAAAGCCTGCTCCAACCGAATCGAATTCGCACCAAAACCAATCTCTACGGCAACATTGCCCCCATTGGGTCAGCTATTCTATGGGCGCCATGGTTCGTCGGGGCCGACGTCCTCCTGCGCGGAGCACATATGGTCGGCGTTGGGTTGCATATCCCAGCAGATGGATACAGCTGGCCGTATCAGCGGGCGGTATGCTATAGCTCTGCGTTGTACGCATTCGTCGGGCTTTTGATGGTGCGCCGCTTGACCCAACGCTGGGTACCGCCATGGCACAGCACGGTGTCGACGCTGGCGTTTTGGCTTGCTACGCCATTAGTGTTTTATATGACGGTCCAGATGCCGTTTGCGCACGCAAATGCATTCTTTGTGAGCGCATTGTTCGTACGGGCATGGCTGTGGCAACGAGACAAACCTGACCGTTGGGAGCCATGGGCGGCAATCGGTGCGACGCTTGCTGGACTTTTCCTGGTGCGGGAGCAACTGATCTTATTTGCGATTATTCCTGCAATGAGTGAGATACTGCAGTTTTGGAAATTCCCGTCTTCATCTCTTGCACGCGCATCCCAGAGCATCAAGTACTATCTGCTGTGTGGCGCCACAATGCTGGTTTGTGTGAGCCCGCAGCTCATGGCGTACATGGCCGTCAATGGCCAACCTTCGCCCGCATCAGAGGTATCGAGCAAGTTGAACTGGTGCAGCCCGCATGCAATCGACACACTGATTGATTTTGACCCAAGCCCAGAACCAGTATGCGGTGTCGTCGACGAACCTGTTCGCATACCAGCATGGAGCCGTGGGGCATTGGTGTGGAGCCCGATTCTGTTGTTCGGCATCATTGGGATGTTGCTCTTTGCCCGTGCGTATCCGCTCTACGGCATCCCAATGCTGGCAGCGTTCATCCTGCAAGTGTGGCTCAATGGAGCATTCGGCACGACCTGGCACCTCAGCGGTGCGTTTGGTTTTCGCAGGTACATCGAGTGCACGCCATTCTTTATTGTTGGTGGCGCATACCTGCTCCAGATGTTCAAACAACGGTATACTACGGTGTTTGCACTTTGTGTTGTTGGATTGCTCGTTCTCTGGAACATGGGGCTGATTCTGAACGGGACCGTTTTTAACGGACTCACAAATGTACGGCGTGGGTTACAGTGGCCTGAACTCTGGGAGTGGCAGATATCACTTCCACAACGCTTATGGGAACTCGGCGGAGCGTTCTTTGATCGCTGTCGCGTGCTCAAAAACGGCTGCTAGATTTGCATCATGCCACACGCCATGCTACGATATACAGGCGGGCCGGTAGCTCAATGGCAGAGCACGTCGCTCATAACGACTTGGTTCCTGGTTCGAATCCAGGCCGGCCCACCACTCATTCCAATCCTCCTAACGCGTCTAGCAAATCAATAATGTCTTTGTACACGAGGCGTGTATCACGACACACCTCGCAGATCAGTGCGCCCTCGGCTTGGGTCAATGCTCGGATCGGCGCACCGTGCGGGAACTGCGTGGTCACAATAGCGAACAAATACAGCACATCGTCGTACGCAGACGCGAGTGCACGTCCGTACCGCGTATCGATTGATGCTGCATAGTTTGTGTTCCACCGCTGCACGATGCTGTGTGCGTGATGTGCACGGGCTTCAAAGTGCCCGAATACTCCGGCAACCGTGTCAGATACGATCGAGAGT
>CAIPUQ010000372.1 GCA_903868295.1 uncultured Roseiflexaceae bacterium | reverse complement strand
GGAGTTGGTGCATTGATGCCCGCCATCATGCGGTAGGGCGGGGCTTATTGCAATAAGCCCCGCTCAAAAAAATGCTACCAGATGAAGATGGCACGCCGACAGAGAGCAGTGTATTGATGGCAAGGTCGTCGTGTCAGCATGCCATGACGGGGTTGGATGGAGGATAATATCCGATTCCCCCATCACACTGCCACCCGGGTATAATGAATATATCAATTGTCAAAGAGGTATGTGTGGGTCACATTGATGTCAGTGAGTTGTACTATTCGTTGACCGACGGCCGCGTGCTGTTGCGCGACGTGAATTTCCGCATTGGGGATGGTGCCAAGGCCGCATTCGTGGGTCCCAACGGCACCGGCAAGACCACGCTGGCGCGGATGATCGCCGGCGACATCGCCGTCCAAGAGGGCAACATCGTTACCTCGGGTGGGCTGGGCATCATGCGCCAGTTCATCGGCTCGGTGCGTGACGAGTCGACGCTCCGCGATTTGCTTATCTCGATTTTGCCTCCTGGTCAACGTGAAGCCGGCCAAAAACTGGTCGCATCGGAACGGCTGATGAACAGCGAAGGCAGCGAAGATTCGCAAATGGCCTATGCCGAGGCCATCACCGAGTGGGGCGACATCGGCGGCTACGACCAAGAAGTCCTGTGGGACGTCGCCTGTATGTCGGCCTTCGAAGAACCATTCGATGCGATGGCCGAACGCCGCGTCAACACCTTCTCGGGCGGCGAACAAAAACGCATCGTGCTCGAGGTCCTCTTCCGCGGCCCCGACGAGGTCCTGCTCCTCGACGAGCCCGACAACTACCTCGACGTGCCCGGCAAGCGCTGGCTCGAGGATCAGATTGTGTCGAGCCGCAAAACGATTTTGTTCATCAGCCACGATCGCGAACTGCTCAACAAAGCCGCTACCCGCATCGTGACCTTCGAATACGGCGCCAAGGGCAATACCGTCTGGGTCCATGGCGATGGCTTTGGCACCTGGAACGACGCCCGCCAGGCCCGCCACGAACGCTTTGCCGAGCTGTTGCTCCGTTGGAACCAAGAGCGTGAGCGCCTGGTCGAACTGGTCAAAACCTTGGCCATCCAGGCCAAGAGCAGCCATGCCATGGCGCCCAAATACCGTGCCATGCAGACGCGTCTCAAGCGCTACGAGGACGATGGTCCGCCCGAGGCACCACCCCAGGTCCAAAACGTCAAAGTTCGCCTGCGTGGCGGGCGCACCGGCGTACAAGTCGTCATCACCAAGGGACTCGTGCTCGAAAACCTGACCAAACCCTTCGACCTCGAGCTCGACTTCGGCGACCGCGTTGCCATCCTGGGCGGCAACGGCACCGGCAAGTCGCACTTCTTGCGGCTACTGGCCGGCGACCCGACGGTGCACATCGAGGGCTCGTGGCGGCTGGGTTCGCGCGTTATCCCGGGCTTTTTTGCGCAGACGCACGCCCATCCGGAGTTCATCGGCAAGAGCCTGCTCGACATCCTGTGGACCAAGAATTCGCTCAATTTGGCCGCCGCCATGGGCAAACTGCGGCGCTACGAGCTGACCCAACAGGCCGAGCAGAAGTTCGAGACGCTGTCGGGCGGCCAGCAAGCCCGCTTCCAGATCTTGTTGCTCGAGCTCGACGGCGCCACCCTGTTGCTGCTCGACGAGCCGACCGACAACCTCGATTTGCACAGCGCCGAGGCGCTCGAAATGGGCCTCGAGTCCTTCGAGGGCACCGTCATCGCGGT
>CAIPUQ010000371.1 GCA_903868295.1 uncultured Roseiflexaceae bacterium | reverse complement strand
CTACACACATAAGCTTTACACTTCCCAAAAATTTGACTCTTCTTAATGTCCTTGATCAAAGCTTTCAATTTCAGCATAAAAACCCTTTCAACAATATCCAGATGATCTTTCCAATTTGAGCCAGCGGGTATAGCTGCAGTTATTTCTGGCCACTTAGGATCGCATGTTATAGTAATGAAAAGGTCTGGTTTTCCGAAGCGACGTGGCAGTGCCATTGCATCCAAATACAGTTGCTGGTAGTATCGAGCGCTACCAACGAAACTGCTCGGCAGCCGAACCACATTTTTGCCGATTTCAGAAGCTGGAACACCAGCGTGAAGCTGATCCTCAATAGCAGCCACCCTGCCTGCACGATATTTGAGCTGCTGCGAAGGTGACCGATGGAAATTGGCTGATCTGGCTTCGACTTGCGCCCACATGTCACAATAGAACTCCGCAGTTAGGCGACCGCACTTCTGCCAATGTGTTGGTGTATTATTCCGGTGCATCATGTAATATCGACCCCATTCCGTGAGACTCAAGCGACGATCAGACGTATGATCGTGATTCACAACCATCATATTGTCATTCCAACCGAGAGATCCAAGTGGAAATAGTAACGGATATGCCAACGGATGGTAGAGACCGTGACCATCATCAATGAACTGCAATTCTCCACTAAAACGTTTCACAACTATATCGCGGCGGTCCCCGGTTTCGGCAACAACTGCACCAATCTGCATAGTTGACAAATCATCCGTGCTGCGCCACACTAACTGTGGGATACTGTCACGCGCAGCAGCCACAAACTGCGAAATCCAAGGGTTGTGGATACGTAACTGCTGGTGCAATGTCGACAATGCTGCAGCACGCAAAATATCACCACGACCACGGCCATTAAACAGATCCATACGTCGACGGGTTGCGTCCTCAGTGTCTAAAACATATATTTGAGCGAAGCAGTGATCATGATCATTTGCAGCAGGTAACATGGAACCGATGCGATGGAATGTTCTGCCCCCCAAAATGAAAGCGCCATAGCCCGGCGGAGACTTATTTTTGTGACCAAGAGAAGCCATACATAAAGACATATTGTATTGGCGGATGTGGGCCATAACTTGTGGCGAGTAAATTGCGGATGATATCGCAACTGGAACATCTGGGAAATCAGGTAGAACTATTTGACCATTCCCACAGCAGCTGATGTTTTCATCTGGCCATGACTGTGCAGCGCAATGTGGGCAGACAACCGTCATTTCTCCAACGTTGTGAGCCACGTCCAATATTCTGATCAATGCACATCCGGGGAAAGCAGTCTCACGCCGCACGCGGCATGCTCTCGTGTTCTCGTGCCTTGTGCCACATTTGAGGCAAGAGCAAAAAGTGTGGGGAGATCCCCACTCTCCACATTGCTGACATTGCGTTTGACGGCGACAGCCTAGGTGATGCGGGTGGCGTAACCCGCAATTTTGGCATCTGCAACTGCTGTGCGGATACGCGAAGACGCCGCACTGCGCGCATATCTGGCGATGCGCATCATCCATGTTGAGGATCACGTGCGCTCACTCCGCAACCGCACGTCGTCGGCTTCGAAATGGCAACGGCGACGCGCTGCTGGGGACTGCAAAGTCGATGGTAGCGGCAATATGTCAAGGGCATGTCATAGCCGACGCACAGCTCAGAGGATTCGGCAGCGACACAAAAGCTTGCAGCGGAATAATTGAACAATCGTGGGGCACGACGGCAGATGCGCCACGCAGCAACGCCAACGACGCAGTAATCCGCTTGCGCGACGATGAAAAGCTTGGGACTACGGCAGAGCAGCGCGGAAGACGATGCGCCCGCTCTCCTGCGATAGCTGAAATGCACCATTGCGATGGCACTATCATCTCGGTTTAGGATGGCTTTGAAGCTGCTTTGGAGCGCAGGAACTGCACAATTTTTTAGCGGCAAATTCATGAGTCAGATTCCCGATGCAGCTGCTGACTCAAGATATGAACAGCAGTAAGGAAAATTCTGGATGAGGAGCCTACTCATCTCTAAAGCCGATATGATTGATGGTTGACGCCTCACCCACGACGCCAATAGCAACTCCGACACACATCAGCGGGGACCGCTACGACAATCGACGGTCTCGATGCGCACTTGTGGAGGTATTCGGGCAACAATGTCCCCATATCTCGCTAATGCCGCATCCGAGAATATGCACTGTAATTGAATACG
>CAIPUQ010000370.1 GCA_903868295.1 uncultured Roseiflexaceae bacterium | reverse complement strand
CTCTCACACCTCAAGCAGATCATCACCCGTATCAACGCGAGTAGCGGCACGCACTCCATCAGCGCTGCACAACAGCAGCTACGGGCATGTGCAGGCGTTATCGGGTTCAAAGCTGCCGAATAATCAGACGCACACCGATACATCGGAAGGACTCCCATGATTCGTTCGTTGCTGCGTCGCCTCAATTTCGCGCTCTGTGTGGTCATCGTGGCCGAGTGTATCGCACTCGGACTGGTGCCGCTCCAGGTGCCAGATGTGGCGGCGCGGCTGATGCGTCTGACCACTATCGATCGGCAAACGCCACCGCCAGCGCGGACCGCACCCGACGTTAGCGCGCTCCCCCGCCCGTTGACGCTGGTCGATACGTTTGACCGTCCCAGTGCACTCTGGGATCAAAGCAACGTATCGATCCAAGACAGTCACCTCGCCATCCAGTTGCGCCTCCCGCAGTCCGACGCCTACGCGCTCTGGTTGGGTGATGCCGCAAACACATCGCAAGTCATGGACTTCTCTCTGACGACGTTGGTGACGCAAGTCTCGGGCGCGACCGACGCGAGCTACGGCATCCGGTTCCGTCAAGAGACCCCCGACAGCTACCTCTACGTAGCACTCACCGCGCGCGGGTACTGGCAAGTACTCCGTTCGATCGCCGGCGTGCGCACCGAAATGGTGCCGTGGACCTACAGCCACACCATCGAACAAGGGATCGGCTATACCAACGAACTCAGCGTCACCGCTGCCGGCCCGGTCATCACCATCCACATCAATGGCGTGCAGGTCGGCACGGTCATCGATCAAGCGCCCATCCCCGGGCAGCTCACCCTCTCGGCGGCCACGACGACGAGTGGCGACGTACGGGTCGATTTTGATACGGTGCGCGGCAGTGTCGGTGGTATTGCCTTCAGCGATGATTTTGACAGCGCCAGCGCGACCCGCTTCAGCAACGGTGGCTCGTACACGCAAGATGGCCAGTACATCATCCGCGCCAACGCGGGGGTGTCCGTTTGGCAGAACCCCCAACCCCAAAAACGCACCTACGTCACGGATTTTTCGCTGAGTCTCAACGCGACCCTCCTGCGCGGCAATCCAACCAGCGTCGGCTATGGAATCGTCTATGGCGATACCGGTGACTTTAGTCATAGCATTTTGTTGTTTGGTGGGAACGGGACGGTCCAACTCCTCCAGAGCAACACCGGCAAACCGACACAACGCCTGCTCGAACCACTCGAACTGCCCATGATCGACACGCGCGACGGCGCAACCAATCACATCGAGGTACGCAAAGTCGGCGGCACACTGACCCTTTCGGTCAACGATGTCGTCGTCGGCTCCATCGACAATCTCCCCATAAAAACGGGAAGTGTCGGGATGATTTTGGTCTGTGGGAGCGACCAAGCCGAGGTCGCATATGACGATTTCGTCCTCACCGAACTCGTTCCATGAGCAGTTTTCCCTTTGTGAACGTGCTCGACATGCTCCAGCCTGCGCTGGCAGCGTATCCGGTGCCCCTCATCGACCAGATGGGCCGGTCGAACCCGTTCCAAGTGCTCATCGCGACCATCCTGAGCCTGCGTACCCGTGACGAAACGACCGCACAGGTCACACCAGGGCTCTTTGCAGTGCTCGATTCGCCCGCAACCGGCGCAAATCTCGATCCTGCGGTCATCGCAGGGCTGATTTATCCGGTCGGGTTTTACCGCACCAAAGCCCAATCAATTGTCGAGATATGCAAGATTTTAACCACGCAGTATGACGGCATCGTCCCCAATACCATCGATGCGCTCCTGGCCCTCCCCGGGGTCGGCCGCAAGACGGCAAATCTGGTACTATCAGTGGGGTACGGTATTCCTGCAATCTGTGTCGACATCCATGTGCACCGGATCTGCAACCGTTGGCAATTCGTTGCCACGACGACCCCCGAACAAACCGAAGCAGAACTCAGGCTCCGCGTCCCTTCGGACGCATGGATCAGTATCAATCAACGCCTCGTGACCTTGGGTCAGCACATCTGCAAGCCCATTTCGCCACATTGCTCGACGTGCCCTATCCACGACCTCTGCCCACAACACGGCGTCGAACGTCACCGCTAGTACAGGAGGAACGATGTACATTCGCTGGATTGTCCGTCACCACAAAAATGCAGAAACTGCAAACGTGTCGTTCTACGACGCATACCTCGTCGAGAGTTATCGCGACGACGCAGGCCAACCACGCCAACGCACCATCGGCTATCTGGGCAACATTCGGCAAATAAACGGCGAGTTTTCTGCACTCGAACGCGAAATTTTCTTCATTCGAGCCGAGCGTATCATGGCCGGTATACCCGTCATCGACGCCACCGAACGCGCCAGCATCAATGCCCTCATCCGCCTCAAAATTCCCAATCTGACGGCGAGCGAGGTCGAACGTGCCTTCCGCAACAACATCCGCTGGTTCAAACGCTGGCGCATGTCGCGTGATATCCCACTCACCCACCAAGAAATTGTCGAAATCCTCGAAGAAACAGAAGACGACCCCAAAGGCGACTACGAAGGCATGTAGCCCGCTCTATCCACAGAAAGCCGGCCGCGCCTGCGCGGCCGAGACCCCATCACCATTCCCCGCACACAGTCAGCCTCCGCCCTCAGGTGGCGCATGCCCACCGCACCGCCTCAGCACGACCCCGGTACCACGCGCTCCACGCAGTCTGCCCATGCGCATCCTTCTCGCCGCTCCACCCTCCTGCCAGACGAGCGCTATGGCGGGCAGACACGGTGCGCCGACCAGTGTCCATCTTCCGACAGCGTCCACACCTGCCACAGCAGACGCAACAGCGCCCGGTACGAACATAATCGTACCGGGCGCCGTGATTTCATCCGTGTTTAGACGCCGACGACCCCTTCGATGCGATCTTCGATGTCTGCGTAGATTTCTTGGAGCTTGGCGATGGTAGCATCGTCACTCTGCCACAAGCCGCGGCTGTTCGCTTCGAGCAACCGCTGTACGGCAGCTTTGGCTGCATGGGGGTTTGCAGCGGTGAATCGACGGCGGACATCTTCGTCCATGATGAACGTGTCAGACATGCCGTCATACACCCAGTTTTCGACCGAATCACCGACGGCACTCCAGCCCATCACATTGGTAAACCGATTGGCAATCTCAGTTGCCCCCGCATACCCTTGGGCGAGCAGTGGCTCAAACCAGCGCGGATTGAGGATCTTGGTACGGGCTTCGACCGTAATCATCTGCTTGGCGCTGGTGATGGTCGTTTTGCCCGTGTACGTCTCGGCATAACTCAATGGAACGGTGCGGCCACTTTCGTAGCTCGCAGCCAATTGCACAGCACCGCTGTGACCATAATAATGCTGCATGTCGGTCAAGCCGTATTCGACGCTGTCGATAGCTTGGAAGACGTGCTCGACCGTCCCGAGCAGACTGCGATACGTCGCTTGGGCAGCCACACCGTTCCGCTTGCCGCCATAGGCAAAGCCACTGCGTTTGATATATATCGAAGCGAGATCAGATTTGCTTTCCCACTGACTTTCGTCGACGACCATGTCTACTCCCGTGCCGTATTCGCCTTGGGCCTGGGTGAACAATCGTGCAGTGGCAGCCTCGAAGCTTTGCCCTTCCTGCTGCATGGCAGCCACATGTGCTTTGATTGGGTTCATGTCTATTGGCTCGTCGGCACGTGCGGCGCGCACAATCAAGTCGTCCATCAAATCGAGAATCATCGGGAAGTTATCGCGGAAGATGCTACTGATATCCAGCACGACATCGACGCGCGGTCGACCGAGCTTGTTCAACGGCAACAAATCATAGCGGAATATCTTGCCTTGGCCGTCGCGGGCAGGCACTGCACCAATCAACCCCAACACTACGCCGATACTCTCGCCTTCGCTTTTGATCGTATCCAAGGCCCAGAGGGTCATCGACACGGTAGCGGGCATCGCGCCGCTATCGGCGATGTGCGATCGAATCAACTGTTCGGCCATCTGTTGCCCACGGAGCAGTGCGGCATCGCTCGGCAAGCGCCACGGATCGATGCCGTGGATGTTGCGCCCACTGGGCAAGGCTGCGGCACCGCCACGAATCGGGTCAGCGCCATGACCGGGCAGGATGTAGCCACCATCGAGCGCGTGCATGACGACGTTTATTTCGTCCCCACTCTCTTCGAGGCGGATCAACATCTCGCGGCCGTGACTGACCATTTCGGTCACATGGGTAGGAGTCTGCTTATTAAAGTAGGTATTCCAAAATACATCCGACGCCTCACGACCGTACACCACCTTCGACACAAACTCCGTGCGCACCGTTGGTGCCGATCCGACATCGACCCCGTGTTCGAGAATCGTCTGCAACAGGCCGTTTTGTCCCATCCGTGGAACATCGAGGGCTGCCTCGACCAAGGCGATCGAACGATCGCGTGACACACGTTGACCCATCACATGCAGACCGTCCAAGATTAACCGCTGTTCGAGCTCATCGAGGTAGCGTGTCAGTCGCATGCGATAGGCACCATCAGGCTCTCCCATACGCATCGGCACCTCGGGCACCAGCGGTGCAAGGTCAATGGCTGGCGTCGTACCGCCCAATTGGTGCCGCAATTGGGCCAGTTGCTTGTACAGACCGGCACGGGCATACGGTGGGATGAGGTGACTAATCACCGCCGCGCCACCACGCCGTTTGGCAATCGCCGACTCGGCGGGGTTGTTGAGCGGGTAGAGATACAGCTGCGGCACATCACCCATCACGATGTCTGGCCAGCATTCGCCGGTCAGACCGAGTTGCAACCCGGGCAACCACTCGGCAGTGCCATGCATGCCCACATGGACGATAGCGTCGGCCTTCCAGATATCAATCAAATAGCGATAGAACGCGACGTATTGGTGATGTGGGGCGTAGTCATGGTCAAACAGCATCCGCATCGGATCGCCGGGGACTGCAAGCGGCGGTTGCACGCCCACAAACACATTGTCGAAGTGCATCCCGTCGAGGCGGATGGCATCACGACCAGCGGGTGCAATATCGCCCGGCATGCTCCCCCATTTATTGTCGATCCGACGCAAAATCGAATCTTTGATGACTGCACGCAAATCGGTCACCGGCACCGCGACATGTTCGCCTTGACCGCCCTCCATGGTCGCCATCCGCTTGGCCAATGCATCGGGTGACGCGGGGAACTCGCCGACCACGTACCCATCTTGTTTCAGGCGGGTCATCAATGCATGCAATGTCGCCGGCACATTGAGCAATGCGGCGGTGCCCAGCCGACCCAACCCTGGCGGATAGTTGTACACGACCAAGGCAATTTTGCGTTCGCTCGGGGCTTTGCGGCGCAGATTCGCCCATTTGGCAGCAATGGTCGCGACGCGTTCAACGCGATCGGGGACCGTTACAATTTTGTCGTTTTCGATTGCACCAATGACAATCGGCGAAATGCTCCCGTCCATTTCGGGCAGGTCATACATAATCACCGCTTGCATCGGCGCAACACCACTATCGGTCCATTGTTCGAGATTTTGCATCAACAACGGTTGCGCAACCATGTAGGGGACGTTGATGGCACTCATGATTTCGGCAGATGTCTCTGCATGAGCACCCGGGCGGGTCGAACCGGCAGGTCCCCCCACAATGGCAAATCCCATCGTGCTCACAATGAAGTCGACCTTTTCTTTGGCGACCCACTCACGCAAGGCAACATGGGCCTCGATGCCGCTCACAAAAATGGGCAACACCGCCAACCCTTTGGCTTCGAGGGCACGAATAAGGTCATGCGGATAGGTTTGCTCTTGGAGCAAGTGCTTGCGAAAAACCATCAACGCCACCAACGGTTGGCCGCGCCGATAATGCTTCGTTTTGAGCGCCCAGCGCATATAGTCGGTGTTTGACTCGAACAACTCCACACTGTCGGGATGGAAGCAGCCCATCTGCGGGATCATCCGTGGTGCAGCAACCGTGGTCGATACCCCGAGACAATCGCGCAAAATCAATCGAATCATCTGGGCAAGATTCGTCGCGTCTGGTTGATTCCAATAGATGTTGACACTCAACCAGGTACGAAAATCCTTGAGTTTCGCAGGCATCAGCGGGAGCAACTTGGCTGCAGCCTTGGTGAGCTTGGTATAGGCATACAGCGTATCTTCGTCGCGTCCTTTGGTAATCAACCGAAGGATTGCCTGCATGGGCTTGGGCAAGCCAGATTTTTTGTTCGGGTCGATCTGATAATCGCCGACTTTGGTCAGCCCCATTATCTCGGGCATACTCTCATAACAAAATATCGTCTGCGTCCCGGCGCGTTTGACTTGGTCGCCCAACCAATCCGCTTGATCACGATCATTGATGAGCGAAATAAAGACCACGTCTGCCTGTGCAATGGCTTTTTTGAGTGTCTCATCACGTTCTGCCACATGCCCATCATGGAAGCGCAGAATACGCACCGCGACACCACCTGCGGTCAATAGCTTCTGGACTTCGGTCCAGACATGCGCATTGAATCGCTCCATGCCGTTGATCATCGTTATGGTCTTCATGGGGTAGTCCTTCCGACTGTTCCATCGGCAGTGATGGATTGAATTTTGTTGCTAAGTGCGTATAATACATACATGTATTGAGAAGGAGGTGTCCAATGGCACAAACAATCGTGTTGTTGCTGGTCGTCCTGGGGTTCTTCTTGCCGCTGGCCTATTCGGTCCTGATGACCTGGATCGACGGAGCTACCGAGCAGTCCCACCACTAATGCAGGTGGCCCAATCCAACCAACCCACGCAGCTTCGGTTGTGTGGGTTTTGTTATGCAAGTGCCACCGCCGTCTGTGCAATATCGGCACCACTCGCATTGGGCAAATAGATGTATTCGCCGGCGAGTTTTTCGGCCAAGACACGGCCTTCACCGCGGCTCAGATAGTTCCGTTGGGTATCGATTACCACCGACTTTATGCCTGCCGCAGCAACCGCAGCAGCAAGTGTGGTGATTTCGGCATCGATAGCGACACCTGCTTGCAACCCGACATTCCCGCGTCCGTCGGTCAAAAACAACGCCACACACTGCTGAATCCCTTTTCCCCGTGCCTGCTTGGCTACCTCGATAGTCCCCAACAGTGCCGCAGCCAAGGGAGTCGTACCGCCCGTCGGCAAGATGTCGAGTGCACGACGCGCGAGTTCGACGCTCTGCGACGCCGGCAACAAGACATCGCACTGTACCCCACGGAACGCCAGCAATGCCACCCGATCACGATGGACGTATGCTTGCTGCAAGAGTGTTTGTACCGCGCCTTTTGCCTGACGCATCCGGTTGAGCGCCATGCTCCCGCTCGCATCGACCACAAAGCAAAACAAGACCCCGGCTTTGGAACGAAACTCTTTGACGCGCACATCGTCCACACGCAAGAGAATCCGTCGTGCGGTGAGTGCATTCTTGTGACGTAACGGCTGCCACGGAGCAGCAGCCCGTAACGTGGACGGCACATCGATCCGCGCCCGCCGTGGGTCGCCTGCCGTGCTCCGGATGTGACGACCGCGGGTTCCGTTGGTTGCACCGCGCGATCCCGAACGCCCCCGCCGAATCGTACGAAAGGGCAAATCGTTGAGGCTCATCGGCAGTTCCGTCAGTAACGCAGCCATCACCTCCTCGGTCGGTGGCGTCAGTTCCTGGGGGGCCGGTTGTTGCTCGGCCTCGTGCGCATCGTCGTCTGGTGGGGACGCATCTGCAGCCGGCGGTGGTGGCGGCGGTGCTGGTTGTTGCTCAGTCGCCGCTGGCTCGGGTGGGAGCACATCACGGGTAGCTCGTGGCAGCACCACAAACCGGGCAGCTACATCGAGGTCGGCGCTCGAGACACTGGTGCGCAAATCGAGGGCTGCTGCCGCACAGGCAACGGCACACGCAAACACATCGACGCGGTGTCCTTCGACACCGGCCCGCAATGCCAAGTCCACCAATGCATATTGCTGCTCGGGGCTAATCACCACCTCTGGCAACAGTGCCCGTGCCTGATCAATCAACGCGGCATCAAGGGTCGCGAGTTCGTGCCAGTGGTCGTACTCAGGATGATGATGATGCACCAATACATCATGACGTTCTTCCGCACTACTCAGGCTGGGCAACAAAACCAACAAGCCGATGCGATCAAGCAGGTGCCGGCGCGGGAGGCCTTCGGCTGGGTCATATGTACCAATCAGGCGAAAGCGGCAAGCAATCTGTTGACTCATGCCTTCACGTTCGAGTTGCACCGTGCCGGTATCGAGCGCGCCGAGCAGGATGTTGACCACCGAGTCCGGCAACAGATTCAACGCATCTGCATAGAGTACCCCGCCATGTGCGCGTGCCAATACCCCGTTCCGTGCGGTGCGTGTGCCGGTCCGCAAGGTCGCTTCGATGTCGATACCACCGAGCAACGCTTCTTCGTCGCTGCCCAGCGGCAACTCGACAAACGACGACCGGAGCCCAAACAAGCCCACACTCGCCCGGGCGAGCGAACTTTTGCCGGACCCAACAGACGCACCAATCGCAATACCCCCCAAGCGCGGATCGACAGCAAGTAATCGCACCGCTTCGAGCGCGGTGTCGATCCCTACCAGACCTGCCATGGGCATTGCGTGTGCCATCGTGTCTATCCTCGCGATGCGTGTATCTGAGTGTGAAAAAAACGGAACTACCATACGAAACTGGAGCACGCGCTCCATCAGGATACGTAGTGGAGGATTTGCTCCGGTTCCGCGCCGATTGACTGCTTACCCATGGGATGTTTAGCGCATTGGTATGGGATGAATCCGGTTGAATGCTATTATAGCACCGGATCGTTCAGCGCAACAATACATCTCCCAAACAAACACTGCACAATAGATACGCAACTCGGCAAACCTGAAGGTTTATCCATAGTGCGAGCTATTTTTGATTGTTAAAAACACTCATAATTGTGCAAATACTGTGCAACTGCTTGCACATCACCAGTCATAACGGTCTTTGGTATAGTAGTGATGTTTGGTATTGCCGAATAATAGGAGATACGTACCCATGCATATTGTCACTCTCTCGGGAAGCATCCGCACGGCGTCATTGAATCGCGCACTGCTCATCGAACTGGGCCGAATCATACCTGCTCCCCATCATGTGCAGATGCTCGAGATTGCGGATCTGCCCCACTACAGCGAGGACCACGATGCATCGCCACCGGCGGTCGTGACCGCGTTCCGAACCGCGATGCAAAACGCCGATGCACTGGTGATTGCAACGCCCGAGTATAATCACGGGTACCCGGGTGCCCTCAAAAATGCCCTCGACTGGGCGTCACGACCCTATGGCCGCGGTGCCCTGAGTGGCAAGCATGTCGCCGTTATCGGCGGCGGCGGCGGTACCGGTGGCATTCGTGCGCAGGTCCAATTGCGGCAAGTCTTGAACGGATGCGGTTGTCATGTGTTGCCACGACCCGAGCTCGCCGTGCGCTTCCACGAAGTCTTCAAAGACGGCGCTTTGGTCGACCCCAAAGTCAGTGAATTGCTCGGCCGCATCGGTGATGCACTCATCGCACAAGCGAGCCGCGGCTAAAACCGCCCGTGTGCGTCCTGTCCTCACCGCAGTCGCTGCCCAGAAGGAGATGCGATGCATAACATCTTTGTCGGCTCCAATAGTGGTGCATTCCTCGTGTCATGGGTTGACCGCATTGCCGATGCAACCATGGTGCATCTCGGGACCGAACCGGTCATCGCGGCAGCGACCATCCCGGGGCGTGGGGTGCTGTGCGCCGTGTACAACACAAACGAGGATCACGGGCATTCCCGTCTGCTCTGGTTCAACCCGAATACCCACACGCTGACCGCAGCGAGCGCGACGCTCATACCGCGCGTTACCAGTATCGGTATCGCCGATGGATTGATACGAGTGGGGACCGAAGGCCATCACCTCTATACCCTCGACGAAGAGGTCCTCACGCGCGACGAAGAATTCGACGCGGTATTGCGCACCGAGCAATTGTTCGAAAGCAACTATGGTGCTGCGATCTCACAAATAACCAGTGACCCGACCACCGGGCACGGGATTATCGCGGTCAGCACGGGCGGATTGTGGGTACACCGCGATAACAACTGGGAAGTCATTGATCATCCCGATTTCCTCCGTGCAGACGAACAGAATGACTGGCTCGAGCTGCGCTGTGTGCATGGCGTTTCGGCAGGCATGCACGGTGACATGCTGGTGCAGTTCCATCTCGGGCTCAAATTGCACGATGGCCAGCAGTGGTTCGATGTCGAAAAACCCGGTCATATGGCTGGCTTTTCGACTATCTACCGCCCGTACAGCAACGACTACGTGGCAATCCCGTTGGTGTACGACGAACAACGTAGTGCATTGAACGGCGACCTTTCGTTTTGGATTGTCGATGCGACCACCCACGCAACCACCAATGTACCGTTCGGCCCCCACCGTGACTACAGTTGCGTGTTGCGTAGT
>CAIPUQ010000369.1 GCA_903868295.1 uncultured Roseiflexaceae bacterium | reverse complement strand
TCGATGCATACCTCGGCACCCAGGCGGCCACCACCCGTGCTGGTTCGCAGGTCAGCAAGGTCGATTAGCAGCAGACGACGGCATATCATGTGAAAACCGCCCCGTTCCGCGTCGCGGAACGGGGCGGTCTGCTGGGAACGGCTTACTCGCCGCGCGCCAGGTAGAACGTCATCGAATGCAATACCGATAGAGGGTCAATGTAGCGCACCCAGACCCCCGCGGGGACCTGCAGGACCGTCGGCGCATAGCTCAAAAGCGCGCGCACTCCCGCTTTGATGAGCACATCCGCCACGCCTTGGGCACGATCGGCAGGTACCGCGATGATGGCCATTTCGATGCCACGGGCCGATATCGTCTGGGCAATACTATCACTATGCTGGACCACAATCGTGCCCAACGGCTTGCCGACTTTGTCGGGGTTGGCGTCGAACACTGCCGCGATGTGGATCCCCTGCGCGCGGAACCCCTCGTAGCGCACAATGGCCTCGCCCAATTGACCCGCGCCGATCAGCGCCACTGCCCACGCTCGATCGAGACCGAGGATCTGGTCGATCTGTTCGAGCAACCGCTCGACGTCGTAGCCGATGCCCTGCTTGCCGAACTCGCCGAAGTACGACAAATCTTTGCGGATCTGAGCGGCTGTCACATTGATGCGATCACCGAGCTCTTGGGACGATACCGACAGCACACCTTCGTGCAACAGGTAGCGTAGGCTCCGCGCATACAGCGGGAGTCGACGCACAACGACATCGGGTGGCATGACAGCACGACTCACAAAGACTCCTCAGATACGTACGTACATAAAAGACATATAATATTTCGAGAATAGCACTATTTTTCACAACATGCAAGTCTAGCCCATTTTGACGCAGTAGCGTGCTATACTATCATGCATTTGTGTATGTCGTTTGACCGCTATGAGGTATCGTGTATGCGCCAAAAACCCGCCATTGCCGCGCTTCGTTCGATGCGCAGTGCGCCCCCTGCGGCGGCGTCTGCCGTGCCCGTCGTCGCACGTTTGTCTGCCAACGAAAACCCCCTCGGTCCGTCGCCCAAAGCAATGGCCGCAGCAGCAGCCGCCATCCCGACCATGCACCGCTACTCAGACCCCAACAACACCGCACTGCGCACCGCTTTGGCAGCACACTTCGATTTGCGGCCCGACATGGTCCTCTGCGCCAACGGGTCGGACGAGCTGATTTTGCTCATTGCGCTGGCCTACCTCGAGCCGGGTGACGAAGTCGTCATGGCAGACGGCACGTTCGTCAGCTATGTGATGCGTACCGGTATGATGGCCGCCACCCAAAAGAAAATCCCGCTCCGCAACGGCGCCCACGATCTATCTGCAATGGCCGCTGCCATCACCCCCAAGACGCGCATGGTGCTGATTTGCAATCCCAACAACCCGACCGGCGCAACCAATGGCGCAGCCGAGATGCACCAGCTCCTCGCGGCCGTGCCCGACGACGTGCTCATCGTCGTCGACGAGGCCTACATCGAGTACGCCACCCGGGCGGACTTCCCCGATATGATCAGCGAGCTCCGCGGTGGCCGGGCCAACATGATTGTGCTCCGGACCTATGCGAAAATCTACGGGATGGCAGGTCTGCGGCTGGGCTACGCCCTGGGCGACCCGGCAGTGCTCGATTACCTCTCCAAAACCCGACCGGTTTTTGACGTGAACGCACTCGCAGCGGTCGCCGGCATCGCCGCCCTGAGCGACACCGAGCATCTCGAGGCGAGTCGCGCCCAAGCCGCGGAAGCCCGAGACCTGTACGTCGAACGGCTGACCGCATTGGGGCTCACACCGTACCCGTCCGAGACGAACTTCATCGCGGTACCGCTCCCTGCGGGCGTCAGCGACGCTGCCGTCGTGGCAGCCATGGCGGCCCGCGGCATCGCCATCAACGCACTCGGCGCCTGGGGATTGCCCGGCGTGTTACGCATCTCGTTTGGGACCCCGGCCGAAAACATCCTCTGCCTCGATGCCCTGCGTGACATCCTGGCCGCCCAATAATCGGACGCATGCTGCTGAAGGATTGACCAGTACTATGAAAATAATCGTCGTCGGGACCGGGTTCGTTGGCCTCTGTCATGCCGCTGTCTGCTCCGAGTATGGGCACGAAGTCTATGCCTACGACATCGACAAGGTGCGTATTGCAGCCTATTCGACGGGCAAAGCCGAAGAAATCGAGCGCATGATCAATGAGCCAGGCCTGGCCACGGTCATCGCCGAAAATCTGAACCGCTACCTCTTCTTTACGACCGAAATCACGCCCATACTGGAGGGCACCGACGCCATCTTCCTCTGCTTGCCCACCCCACCCAATCCGGATGGTTCGTCGGATCTGAGCTTCTACTTCAACGCCGTCGACTACTTGGCACAACTCCTGGCCAAGCGCACCGACCAGCGGCGTGTCGTCATCATCAACAAAAGCACCGTACCTATCGGCACTGCCCGCGCCCTCGAACAAGCGTTGGCCAAACACAACGTCCCCAATGTGGGCGTTGCCTCGAATCCGGAGTTTTTGCCCGAGGGTGATGCCGTCGAAAAATCACGCCGCCCCGACCGCGTCGTGGTCGGCGCCGACACCGAAGAAGACTTCCGCATCCTGCGCCGCATCTACTCGCAGTTCGTCAATCACGTGCGCATCAGTTTTATCGAAACAACGCCCGAAACTGCCGAATCAATCAAATACATCGCCAACACGTTGCTGCTGACCTATGTGTCGTTTTGGAACGGCATCGGCGCGCGCATCGGCGAGACCTTCCCCAATGTCCGCATGGAGGACCTCAAGCGCGGCGTCACCGCCGACAACCGCATCTCGAAGTGGGGGTCGTACGTGGGCATCGGCGCGGGTGGATCGTGCTTCGGCAAAGACGTCCAATCGCTCATCTACCAGCTCGAGAGCCGCGACCAAGACGCCCAGTTGCTCCGGTCGGTCTATGACATCAACGAATACCAAAAAATGTACTTGCTCGATCGCGCCGAACAAGAGGCAGGCTTTTCGTTTGCCAACAAGACCGTCGCCCTGCTCGGATTGTCGTTCAAGCAACGCACCAACGACATGCGCGATTCGTCGGCACTCAAGGTCGTCGAGGGCTTGTTGGGCCGCGGTGTGACAGCCATTCATGCGTACGACCCGATGTCGATGCACGAGGCGCGACGTTGGTTCGATCCCATCAAAAACCCATTGTTTGCCAAACTGAGCTACCACGAATCGGTCAAAAGCGCGCTGGCGAACACCGATGTACTGGTCATTGCAACTGATTGGGAAGAGTTCCGCGGCCTGTCGCGCACCATCGAACTCAACACCAAAAAACCCTACCTTATCATCGATGGCCGCCGCATGATCCCTGACTACGCCGAACTGGTGGCGCAGGGCTATCGATACTTGGCCGTCGGTTCACCACTGCGCGGCTAACGAGCACGCAGTACGCATACCGATGCACAGATCCGAATGCAGTCGATGTCGAGCAAGTAAGCGCAGGGACACAGTTCGCACGCCAACGAAGTCAGCCAATTGCGATATGACAACGCCGACAGTCGGCATGCCATGACGG
>CAIPUQ010000368.1 GCA_903868295.1 uncultured Roseiflexaceae bacterium | reverse complement strand
GACTATATTTTCTATGCGTACAACAACAAATTGAAATAGTGAGTAGTGAGTAGTGAGTAGTTGGTTATATCGCCAAACTCCGTAGTCGCATCTCCTCATTCATAATTCATAATTCATAATTCATAACTATCCCCACCACCCCTGCCGCGACCAGAATCAACGGTACGGGGATGGTTTTTGTCACGGTGAGAAAACACGCGACAAACGCAATACACAGGCTGGCAACATCAATGCCATTTTGCACAAAAATCTGCAGAATCACCACCCCAAACATGCTCGACACCGCGATCATCAATCCGCGCATAAATCCTTGAACAGCCGGATACTCCCCGTACCGGACATACAGTGCATGGACGCCAATCACCGACAACGGGGGTATCGTAATGGCAATCAGAGCCAAGATTGCACCCCGCAGTCCATCAACAAGATACGCAAGACTCAATACCCACAGCCCGGTTGGCCCAGGGCTCAGTTGTCCTATTGCCAGCGCTTCTGCAAACATCTGCTCGCTCGCCCAGCCGCGGCCGATGATGTCCGTATGAAGCATGGGGAGATTGCCTGTCCCTGAGGTCGAAAAAAGTGCTGCCTTGAGAAACAGCCAAAACAACGCGAGTGGATCCATTTAGACTGCTCCTCGCCGCATCCAGACTGCACCGATAGCACACCACACACCAGCGCCCCACAGCACGACGACCGCAGGCACCCCTACTACCATCAGCAACAATGGTGCTGCAATGACCACCGTACTGCTTATCACGAGGCTTCGGACCCCTTCGGAACGACTCGCCCGCAACACCGGACTGAGCATCTGGTACGCCAGCACACCTCCGATACCGACGGTAGCGGGGATGATCGCATGGACCGCAGCCATGACCAATGGATTCGTTCGTATGACCGCATACCCTGCCGTAATCGAGACAGTCAGCACGGTACTGGGCAAGAGCAACCCCGCTAACGCCACCAGTGAACCACGCAATCCGGCAACCTTATGGCCGATCAAGACCGACTGACCGAGTAAGTTGATACCCGGCGCAATCTGGACCATTCCCCAAAATGCGGTATATTCGGTATCGGTGAGCCAGTGCTGTTCTTCGACGGATACACGACGCATCAGATAGAGCGTGGTCGCACCACCACCAAATGATTGCAGACCGATTGCCACAAACTGCCGCAAGAGATTCCAAATGGGCGCATTTGGTTGCATCACAACACCTCTTTTCACCCACTGATGTGCGGTGCACCGACCATGACAGCATGCTATGCGACACGAGGGGACAAACAAACTATACCACCTCGCCTACGCGCAAAGGGTAGCCAGCTGCCCGACTGGAGATTTGGCCACTTGCGCACGCACGACAACATCCCTTGTGCACCTGATGCGGATTTGACAAAGCAATTCTCGTCGTGATACTATTGTTTTGGTGAGGGCGATTAGCTCAGCTGGTTAGAGCGCAACGTTGACATCGTTGAGGTCGATGGTTCGAGTCCATTATCGCCCACCATTCCAACTACATAGAACTTGAGGTGAGCACGTGATACGATTATTACGTGTTTTTTGGTTTACTTTTTGGCTGACATGTCCCGCGTGCCAACGTGGTCGAATGTTCCGTTCGCTCTTTGTGATGAACGTCCGCTGCCCCACATGCAATATTGTTTTCGAACGTGACAATGGTGAGGTGACAGGCGGGATGGCAATCAATACTGGCTTGATGTGCCTGATAGCGATTGTTGGTGGGGTAATGGCGATTACCACGAGTATTCCAACGGTTCCGCTCCTCCTCGGCGTAGGCGGATTCATGGCACTTTTCGGCGTCCTGTTCTACCGTCATGCACGCGCACTATGGGTCGGTGTGTTGTATCTAACCGGATCGATCAACGAGGATGTCTAAATGTCCATTATTTCTTTTCTCTTACACAATGTTGCGGGTCTCATGTTTGAACGGCCGACCCGAGGCCTAACCGCAGCAACGGTATTGCAGCGCCTCGAACAGAGCCAGCAGGATTTTGGTCAGCATCTTCAGCAGTACGCGGATACGCACAAGAATCGTGCACTCTTGGGTCACATCATCGGTGTCGAACGGTGGGCGCAGGCACGCCTACGCCAGTGCATCAGTGGGCCCTCCGCACCTGACGAGTCTGATGCGTATGTACCCGCGCCAAACGTATTGTTTTGTGACCTTCTGACTGACGCTCGTCGCATGCGCAGCGACAGCGTAGCATTGTATCGCGAGCTTATTGACGCAGGAGTACCGCTGACCCGTACAATTGTGCACAATCAGTTTGGTCCCCTCACAGTGGCTGCTTGGTTCCATTACATTGCCACACACAGCATGTTGGAAGCTCGAAAAATGCGTTAAATCACTACCGACAACCACATATGCCTCTGCAAAGACCTATCGCGATTCTTGACAGAACAATCTGTCAACGAGTAAGATAGGTCAAACAGTTTTTGGCACTATATGCGATGGTTGTCGATTTTTTAGCCGTCATAACTGTAAGATATATTTACTTGGAAGGGCCCGTGATGAATGAGTATGTGTCTATAATTATGTTGTTAATCGGCGCTGCCGCAGGTTTCGGCATCGCTCTGTTCATGAATAAAACCAACAATCAGAATCAAATCTCGCGCATTGAAGCCGAATGGCAACTCAAGCTCGAATCGATTCGTACCGAACACAAAGAACTCAAAATGCAGGCGTCCGACGAGGCATTGCGCATCCGCACCGATGCCGAGAACCACGTGCGCGAAGGCCGCCAGAATTTGCGCCAGCAAGAAGAACGCATCACCCGCAAAGAAGAAGCCCTTGACCGTAAGGTCGAAGGTGTCGAACGACGTGAACGCCAAATCACGCAGCGTGAACGGCAAGCAGAGCTGACCAACGCAGAGGCCGATCAGTACAAATTGCAGCAGCGAACCGAACTCGAACGCATTTCGGGCCTCACCGAAGAACAAGCACGCGAAGTGATTTTGGCGAAAGTCGAGGTCGAAGCTCGTGATGAGTCCGCTCGCCGCATCCGCGAAATCGAGCGTGTCGCTCAAGACGAATCCGACAAAACCGCCCGCAAAATTATCAGCATGGCCATCCAACGCTGTGCATCAGATTATGTTGCCGAAATCACGGTATCGACCGTTCCACTGCCGTCCGAAGAAATCAAAGGACGCATCATCGGACGTGAAGGCCGCAATATCCGCGCCTTTGAACAGATTACCGGCGTCGACATTATCGTCGACGATACCCCAGACGCGGTGACACTGTCGTGTCATGATCCGGTCCGCCGTGAAGTGGCACGCCTGTCGCTGGGCAAGCTGCTCAAAGACGGTCGCATTCACCCCACGCGCATCGAAGAAGTCGTTCAAAAAACCCAACAAGAACTCGATGTGGTCATGCGCGAAGAAGGCGAACGTGTCGCCTATGAAGCGAACGTCCAAGGCTTGCACCCGGACTTGATTAAGTTGCTCGGGCGACTGAAGTTCCGCACAAGTTATGGGCAAAACGTCCTGCATCACTCACTCGAATGTGCATTGCTTGCATCACACATGGCTGCCGAGTTGGGGGCAAACATCGCCATCGCCAAGACTGCAGCCCTGCTGCATGACATCGGCAAAGCGGTTGATCACGAAGTCCAAGGACCTCATGCGGTTATTGGTGCAGATATCGCCAAGCGCCTTGGCCGCTCACCTGCGATTGTGCATGCCATTGCAGCGCACCACAACGACGAAGAACCACAGACCGTTGAAGCGTTCTTGGTACAGGCCGTCGATGCGATTTCTGGCGGACGTCCCGGTGCCCGCCGCGAAACGCTCGATTTGTACATCAAACGACTCGAAGCGCTCGAAGGCGTTGCAACATCGTTCGAAGGCGTTCAGCGCGCGTTTGCGGTCCAAGCAGGTCGTGAAGTACGGATCATGGTCGTCCCCGAGACAATCGATGATCTGGGCAGCATTCAACTGGCTCGTAATATCGCCAAAAAAATCGAAGAAAGTCTGCAGTATCCCGGTCAAATCAAGGTAACCGTCATCCGCGAGACACGCACGACCGAATACGCCCGCTAGTCAGCCCTCCCTCCGATGCAGTTGCTGGCATCGGAGGTTCTTCAGGAGCATATCCGATGGATGAACACTCAGCCACTGACGTCTATGGCATCACATCGCAGCAAAACAACACAACCATGACGTACCCCACCGAAATCCTCAAAGTATCCACCAAATCTCGCCCCAGTGCAGTCGCCGGGGCCATTGCGGGAGTCATCCGTGAAGGGCGACACGCCGAAATCCACACGATCGGGGCTGGTGCAACGGGGCAAGCCGTCAAGGCTGTAGCGATTGCACATGCGTTTTTGTCTGACGAAGCCATCGAAATCGTCTGTGTTCCTGCCTTCATGGACATCCGTATTCAAAATGAAGAACGCACTGCGTTGCGGTTGACGGTCTTTCGTCGCTGAAACGTGTCAATCTGTCGCGATTGGTAGCGGGCAATCGGACGATTGCCCGTTTTCTGCATCGATAGAGTGAATATCCACACATTCACATGTATAATCATTGCAGTCACGCAAGGGGAATCTGATTGACCTACGCACTTACCCTTGGACCGTTTCATGCTGCATGGCGCGGACCGCAACGGTTTATTATGGATATAGATGGTGAGTCCATCACCAACATTGACTGCCATGCGGGCATGAATGCCCGCAACTGCGGTGATGTTATTTGTCGTATACCGATGGGAGACATCCCCAAAATCGTCGCCCGCGTCTGTGGTACCTGCAGCAACGCACATGCCCTGGCATATGCTCATGCAGTAGAATCCCTGAACCGCATCCAGGTTCCGACGCACGCCCGGATTATCCGTGTCATTGTCTGTGAACTCGAGCGAATAGCGATGCACCTGGCTGGCGCAGCAACAGTATGCGATATTGTCGGCGTAACGCAGCATAGTTCCGACCTCCGTCAGCTCCAATTTGCCGCAAACACGTTGCTGCTCGAAGTCACGGGCAAGCGCAGTGATCATGTCGTGATTGTGCCCGGTGGGGTCACGATAGAGCCGAGTACACGCATCCAACAGACCCTGCAAGCAGGGGTATCGAGCTTCATCAAAGCACTGTATCGTTCTATTGACCACATTATTGATGATCATCGACTGTTGGCGCGCACGGTGAATGTGGGCGTTCTCAGCGGTCAAGTGGCAAATCAACTGATGGTGGGCGGCATCGTTGGTCGGGCGTCGGGTATTGCACACGACACACGCTTCTCGCATCCCTACGATGCATATGGCATGTTTGAAGCGTCGATGGTCACCCAAGACGGTGGTGACGTCTATGCACGATTGATGGTCATGCTGCTCGAAGCACACGAAAGTGCGAAAATCATCGATCAGGCTAACCGGCAAATGAAAGCCGGGCCTGTTGCCAACCCGGTGTTCGAATCGATCGCCGGGAGTGCTGTAGGTACCGCTGAAGGCCCGCGTGGGTTGATTACCTATGCTATAACCGCTTCACTCAACGAACTCAGGAAGTGCGACATCAAAATCGAACGGCAACTCGACCGATCACTCATCCAAGCGTTATCGGCAAATGCCCTGCTCGACGATATCATTACGATTATTGCTTCGACCGACTCGTGTAGCGCCTGCGCAGAGCACTAAAGGAACCACTTCGTATGGAAATTGTGGCGCTCATCCTTCCGCTGCTGGCAGGAATAACTGCCTGGTCGATTGACCGGGTAGTTCCAACCCGTCAAATTGGCTTCCTGGCTATCGGGAGTCTGTTGATAAGCGCGCTCATGCTCGTAATATCGGCGTTCGTCAACGGTATGCCACTGGAACTGCTTCCGTTCGATTGGATGCGCATAGACGGCTTTGTGACATCTTTGTCACTCCGTTTTGACGCATTCACATGGGTTGTTGGGGTCATGTTATTGCTCGGTAGTGCTGCTGGCATGATCGGGCTGATTCACTCGTTGCCATATCAACTCCGAAACTACGGACGTCTCTTGGCATTGCTGTTGTTCCACGTAACGATGATTCTCGTGGGTGTCGCTGCCCAAGACGCAACCTTGCGTGTATTTGCATGGGGGCTCGCCGCCATGTTCGGTGGGATTATCATGCGACTGAGTGGTGCACTCCCCGGGAGCGACACACCGCTGATTAGTATTGTCGGTGGGATTGCAGGCGCCATCATGCTTTTGGTAGCCATTACGTGGCGCCAATACGTCCCAGTCGGGCCGTTACCGGGGGCACTGATTGTCTGTTGGAGCCTCGCAGCCTTTCTCGGTATGGGGTTAGCCCCGTTCCACGGCTACGTTGCAGGGATGAGTAGCGCGCCAGCGATTTTGGCTATCTTTTTGGTGCCGCTGGGCATCCCGCTGCTCGGGGCATTGACTTTTATCGATATGATGGCCACGCAAGGACCGCTTATCAGCGAGTTTTGGCGCACCGTACTGATTGTGGCGGCTATCGTGAGTGCATTGGGCACTGCTGTGGGAGCAATTGGTTCGACACGGCTACGCAGTATATACGGCTGGCATAGTAGCTCAGTGTTTGCGGTGGTAGTGCTCGCTGCCGTCAGTGACCTACAGATTCTGGCATACGGCGTCCCTGTGCTGCTTGTGACGGCGATGTTCAGTCTGTGTGTCATTGCGTTGGGCATTGCAGTTATCGAAACCCGTAATTACACCGATGACCTGCTCAAGCTGCGACCACGCGCACGCATCGGCTTTGCGGGTGTCTTACTGTTTATTGCAGTTGCAGCGTCAATCGGGCTACCCGGCACCGTTGGATTCATCACCCGCTGGTGGATGGCCGAAGTTCTTATGATCGAAGCGCCCTGGATAATCATCGCGGTACTGATTAGTGGTTCGGTTATTGGGCTTGCCTGGGCCGGGGCCCTTTCGACCATCTGGCGGCGTATCCCCAAAGGCACGCAACCTGATTTACCGGTCATTTCGGCCATCCCGAGTGCAATCGCGATGTTGAGCCCGGTGCTCTTTGTAGCAGTCCTACTGGTGACCGGATTTGTACCACAGCTGTTGTGGAAGTTCTGGCTTATCCCCCTCCAAGATCGTATGGTCTACGACAGCGTGATGACTCCACCATCAATGCCTGGTGTTGCGCTTCAGTTGATGCTCACGGGGATTTCGGTCCTTTTGGTGGCCGTACCAGTCTACGCGAGTCGTTTGCGCCAGCGTGACATCGCAAACCCCAACGATGTCGGTTCGACATCGGTGCCACCAGTGGCAACCGCCGAAAGTCTGTCTTTTCTGAGTGGGATGGTGAGTCCCAATCGGCTCCTCGCAACCATTTGGGATTCACTGATACGCTTCGGCAATGCAGTGCAATGGATACTACGTTTGGGTGAAGAGCGCTATTATGTTGCAGGTTTGGTGCTCGGCTTGATTGTCGTAGTGCTCTTGCTGATTTGAGGAATGCATGGCTGATTTTTTTGCAACACAATGGCCGTTGATGGGCATTGCTGCTTCGGCAGGCATCATCCTCTTGGCGCAACAATGGCGCAGCACACTGATTGGCCTATTCCTTAACTATGTTTTTGTGGCTGCGTTTTTGGCGCAACAACAGTTCATAACCCCTGATGTGTCGTTATTGGGCTACATGGTCAGCACAACCGTCCTCGTCAAAATCATCGCCGGGTTATCAGCGGTGCTTATTCTCGGCGTGACTGCCTTGACGTTCTCGCGTGAGGAGGGGACCGAAGAGCTCGATGAGTTTTCGCTGGCTGAGCTCCGTCGTGCTGCACGCCGTGCGCAACGCCAAAAAATCATCGCTCCACTGCGCTTCACTGATTTTGTGGTGCCGCTCTGGGCCTTGATTTTGGCGGCAATCGCGAGCTTCATTTTGCCGCGTCTCTACCCGATCGGGAGCGAATCCGTCGACTTCGCCTGGTATTGGTTGACGCTCACGGGCATTTTTACCATTGTGACGGCAAACGATGTGCTCAAGCTTGGGCTCGGGTTATTGCTGTGTGTGAGTAGTATCGATTTGTTGTACACCGCTATCGCAAGCACCATTCAAGTGTTTCCGCTGGCGATGCTGGGACTGACCACGATTGTGCTTTCGCTTTCGGTGTCGTATCTGAGCGCATTGATGTACGGGCGCCTCAAGACACTCGAACTGAACGAGTTGTATAAACGCTGATGCTCTACCTACTCATCATCTTTTTTCCTTTTGCGGTTGCTGCAGGCATGTTCCTGTTGCGTTCACAACCAGGTCCATCGATTACCGGTGCCATTATCTGTGTGTTGACCGAGGCGATCTTGGTCCTCCAGATGCCGGTCGATGCACCCGTGCGTCTGCTCGGCTTGACCCTCACCATTGATCCACTTGGGCAACTTGTCTTGCTGACCATCTTGGGGATTGCGTTGTTTGCCTACACGGTGACGTTTTTTATTACGCACGGCGAACATTTCATCCCGGTCAGTTTGTTGTTGTTGGGGTTCACCAGCACCACGGTCCTGTTGCTCCAAGAGCCGTTTGTTGCGGCGCTGTTGATGGTCAGTAGTGGACTCGTTGCCATTTTGGCAATTGTCGACCTCCCGATTGGGAGCACCGTGCTGGTCGAGCGTTCTCCGCTCATCACCGCATTGCATTACTTGGTGCTCGTGCTGCTGTCGGGGTTCGCCATGTACATGGCGTTTGTGTTGTTGACCATATATTGGCCAACCGAGGCAAACGGGCAAACTTCACCATCGAATTTGATTATTGCGTTGCTGATTGTCGGCTTTGGGATGCGCTTTGCGATTTTTCCGTTCCATTCTTGGCTCATCGAAGTCGCGGAATTCTCGGCGCCGATGGTGACGGTGTTTATTATCACGGCGCTCAACAGCACCGGATTACTCTTCTTGATTTCGACGTTCCAGTTTTTCCCCATTATCGTGACCGAAAACGAACGCGGGATGCATGTCTTGATGGCGCTGGGCGGCGTGACGATGATCGTCTCGGCGCTGTTTGGGCTGGCGACGCCGCATTTGCGACGCACACCGACATACCTTATTGTCGGTAACAGCGGATTCATGCTCGTCGGGGTCGCTAGTGCTTCGAGTAGCGGACTGGCAGGGTCGATTCTCGAGTTGTTCAACCACATGATTGCCGTTATGGTCATTTATGTGTCGATTGCATTGCTCGAACGACCCGACGGTCGACCCGTTGTGACCATTCGCCGTGACTTGCTCTGGCGCTGGCCGTTGGCAGGCAGTGGCTTCATAGGTGGGTGTCTGTTGTTGCTCGGCGCACCGCCGTTTAGTTCCTTTACAAGCAAAGTACTCGTCTACGACGCTGCGGCACGCACGGGTGCAGGCTATGTGGTACTGTTGGGCATCGGCACCTTGTTGATGCTGGCGGCGATTGCACGGTTGTTGTACGAGCGCCTCCTTGGTGCCGCAGAAGAACTACCGACCGAAGAGATGCCCATCTTGATGGCAACCAGCGAGATCGCAACCAGCGATCGCCGGCAACTGCTCGAGCCCGTCGGATTGACCATCGTGATGTTTGTGTTGTTGGGCATCAGTGCAGTGGTGGGGATCTATCCACAACTCCTCTTGACCACCATCGAATCCGTCATTCGTGGTCTGACATTTGTTCATGTGGCGTCATAAGGAGCCCTCATGCCGCAGCAAATACGTGTGTTCCGCGCTAATACTGGTTCGTGTGGCGGCTGCGATGCCGAGTTAGTGCTGGCGCTCCACAAAGAGCGTGATATGACGGTCGCCAACGCCCTGATCGATGCAGATGTGTGGCTCATTACCGGGATTATGGCGCCGTACGCCCGCAGTGTGCTGAGTCAAACATATAGCAGCATGACCACCCCACCGATTATCATCGCAGTGGGTCAATGCGCCATTAGCGGGGCGCCATATGGCCGGGCAGGCGTTGGCACCGCCCCTGAGTTGCCTATTAGCTACACGGTGGATGGGTGCCCCGTATCGCAGGCGGTGATTATCAGCGCTATCCGCAGTGCACTCACCAATCGCGATCGCAAACGCAGAGAACGCGCCTAACCCACGTCACCACTTGAAGGAGCCGTTGTGGATATTGTCATTGCATATATTGTCTACCCGGGGTTAT
Source organism: uncultured Roseiflexaceae bacterium (assembly GCA_903868295.1). GTDB lineage: Bacteria > Chloroflexota > Chloroflexia > Chloroflexales > Roseiflexaceae > UBA965. The sequence continues at coordinate 1,661 of CAIPUQ010000368.1, read as the reverse complement.
TCATCATTGCCGCGCTCACGCTTGCGTTTGGATACATTGTGGCACAACGGCGCCCCGTGTTGCCACCAAATTGGGGGCGATCGCTCCTCAGCATTGATGGATTTGCGGCGTTGCTGAGCATGATGTTGGCGGTGGGGGCATCGATTTATATGCCGTGGCCATTCAACCCAGTCTATACTGCGGTTGCTGGCCCACTACTCATGTGGGCAGCGCTCGAAGCAGCCTTTTTGGTACCGTCACTGGTAGCACAGACCTCGGGTTCGGCACTTGTAGTGCGTGGCGCTGCCCGTGCATTACAAATCGGCTTTGCAGGGCGCATAGTGGTCTGGTGTGTCTTTGGTGCACTGTATTGGGCAAACCAAAGCTGGCAAATCGCCCTTGTACCTGCCTACATCCTTGCATGGGTAGCGGCTCTCATGGCATTGCCTGCAGCCATCGGGATTGGTATGTTCCGTAGCGATACCGCGTTGACCGGCGTGATGACGACGGGGCTCGATTTGTCCACTGTTGCGCTGATGCAATTGGCCGCTGACGTCCGCTCTACGGTCCTGATTGCAGCGGTAGCGACGAGCATGGCACCCAAAGCAATTGAGCCAAATCCACTCCGACTCGCAGCTGTCGCGGGAGCGTTTTTTGTGACAATGGTCGTTCTGCGCTTCCTGGTACGCAATCAACCATTTACGACCCTTTCGGCCGCACTGCGGTGGTGCTGGTGGCGCGCGCTGCCGCCGGCACTTTTGGCACTCCTCTATCTGCGCTTTATCACGGGCTAAGTCATGCAGTACGTCTCGTTGACTAATCTGGCTATCCCACGTACCGCAGTAACCGATGTGACACTCCACATCCCCGCGGGGAGTTCGTTCGGCATCATCGGCGCGCCAGGCACCGGCAAAAGCGCCTTGCTCAACGCAATCGCGGGGCTGTCAGGGCATGCACTTGCGGGCATTCGGATAGGCGAAAAGGGAGATGGCGCACGCCCAGGGAGCATAGGCTTGGTCACGCCACGGATTCAGCTCCCTGCGCACAAAACCATCCTCGAGGTCGTGACCAATCAACGTTCCTTATTGGCGGGCATGGATGCAACCATCGAAGAAGATTGCCAACGTGCAATCCGCTGGTGTGCGCTCGAACAACATGCACATACCGCAATCGGCAAATTGTCGTTTTTTAATCGCCGTCGTGCAGCACTCGCCATGGCACTCGCCAGCAAACCGTCACTGGTCTTGCTCGACGAACCAACCGTCGACCTCGCCGCGCACGAACAGCAAGTCATGATTGACATTCTCGAAAACCTGCGTGATCGCAATATGACGATGATCATTGCCACCCGAGGCAATACGCCGATGGAGTCACTGTTCGATCAAATTGCCGTTCTGTCCGGTGGCAAAATCATCGCAGAGCTCAGCGCACAGCACATCCAAGACATGCAACGAACGATTATGATCCGCACCAACGACATCCCCACCGCTGCGTATGAACACATCGTTGCCATCGACGGCGGGATTATTGTGACCCGCCGCAACGTCGTGCTGACCGGTGATGGGGTACGTTCGCTGGCCCAAATTCTGCAAGTATTGTTGCATTACTGTGTGCATATTTTCTGCATCGAACCACGCAATCATCCACTTGCAGACCTCGTCAGCCAGGCACGCTATCCTGTG
>CAIPUQ010000367.1 GCA_903868295.1 uncultured Roseiflexaceae bacterium | reverse complement strand
GCAGGGCTGTCACTCAAATTGTGCTTGGTGACATCGTCGTACGTGCTTGAGGTCTTGGCTGTTGGCTTGAAGGGAGCTTCACCACTGCGTGATGCGGCCAACTTCGAACCGAGGAGACGCCCAAGAATGTAGTACGGTCCACCGATGTTTTCGGGGTGCTCTTCGAGGATTGCACGCTCGAAGTACTGCACACGGTAGAACTCGCCGGGGTTCGAAAAGCTCTGCTCGATGAATGGTTGCGAAATGGGCAACCCATACACAAACAGTGCGTTCGGCGTCGCGTTCCAGGTTTTCAAGAAGTAGTTGGCAACCGTAAAGCCAGTCTCGCTAAAGGTGCGTGATCCAGCAATCTGTTGCGATTGCGGGACTTCGCTTGGGCTGTGCGGCGCTGCCTGCGCAGCGTTGGGCACTATCAGGGCCGATGTTACGACCGCGATCAGCGCGATTGCTAGCAGAAAACGTTGAAACAAAATGCGTTCTCCTTGACTCATACGCCGAATGTGTGGCTGATCTGTTCCAGTTCTGATTCTACCACAGTCAGTAGCAATCAATCGGTTTAGGGTTGCTGATAGGCTGATGAGAATCGGCTTATTATGCCGGTGGATCGAGGTACTCGTCCAGCACAACGGGTGTGGGGATGGGTTCGGTGACGGTTTGTGTGCGCAAATAGAAGTAATTCGCAATCGACGCTGCGACCCCCGCCAATGGCGTCCCAAAGAGAATTCCATACGGACCAGCGATTTGTGCGCCCATCAACAAGGCCGCAAAAACGAGCAACGGGTGCAAGCCAACAATCCGCCCGACCATCCGCGGCAAAATCACACTGAACAAAATTTGTTGAATGATTAACATAATCACGAGGAACGGCACGATCGTCCCCGTCGCGCCGGCGATGAGGATCACGATGATGGGTGGGATCAGCGCAATCACCCCCCCGACCACGGGGACCATCACGATGATGCTCACAATCACCGTCGTCAACGTTATGCTGTTCAGCCCAAAAATCCACATCACGACCGCATTGGTGAGTGCATAAATAATCGAACTGACGATTTGGACGCGCATATAGCCGCCAAAGGTGTTCGAAATGATGTTCCCGAACGTTTGCACCTCGTCGCGCCAGTCACTCGGCGATAAGCGGATCAGCTTGTTGAACGCTTTCTGCCCATCAAACGCCATATAAAAACTGAGAATCAGCACGATGAACAGATTGAAAATCACAATGGCGATGCTACTCGCAGCACCTAATGTTTGTGAAAACGCTTCGCGTCCGAAAATTCCCGCCTGCGACAAAAATGTATCTGCGTTGAAGTATGTCTTGATGTCGCTGTTGACCCCAATACGCGACAGCTGTGCCTGAACATCGTCGAGCGTGGCCCAAAAGACGGTGGTGAGTTCGGGTGATGCCTCGATGAGCCCCTGGATCTGGGTTGCCACAATCGGGATAATCGCGACAACGCCGAACACAATCAGCGAGAGTAACAACACATACACCACCGGCACCGAGAATTTGCGGGGGATTTTGGCAGACGCAGCCCACTCGAAAATAGGTTCGATAATAATCGCAATCAGCCACGCAAAGGCAAACATCAACAACGGACCAGCCAACAATTCGGTGATAACCGCAAATCGCTCGACCAGATACAAAGACAACCCGATAATGGCAAGCCAGAGTACCGCGTTGGATAGGCGTGCATTGGGCATTGATTACTCCATCGTGGCCACACTGGCGAAATACTGCTGACAATCATGCTGTTGGGTGACATCTGCGGCGACCGCGCGTTGCCACTTCCCATCATACGTCAGAAGCCGGGCGCGTTGTGTGTCGCCGAGATATGTCGGCAAAAAATGCCTGCCGATCCAGTGACGGATATCGGGATCATGGATGGGGAACAACGTTTCGACGCGGCGGTCCAGATTGCGTTCCATCAAATCGGCGCTGCCCACGTAGATTTGGGTGTCGCCCAGATTGTTGAACCAGTAGACACGACTATGCTCGAGGAAGCGTCCGACAATGCTCCGCACCCGTATGTTGGCACTCATGCCGGGGACGCCCGGTATCACACAACACATCCCGCGGATAATCAAATCGATGCTCACCCCGGCATTCGACGCACGATACAAGTGCTCGGTCAGTGCCGGATCAACGAACGAG
>CAIPUQ010000366.1 GCA_903868295.1 uncultured Roseiflexaceae bacterium | reverse complement strand
CATTCACAACTCCTCATTCATAATCCCTCATTCATAATCCCTCATTCATAATTCATCATTCATCATTCATCATTCATAATTCATCATTCATCATTCCTACCTCACTGTCCATCCACCATCGACGGTCAGCACGGTGCCGGTCACGAAGCGCGCGTCGTCCGACAGCAAGTAGGCAACCGCTGCCGCGACATCCGTGGGCTGACCGAAGTCACCAGTCAGCGGTTGGAGGGTTGCGAGGCGTTCCACGATGGCCGGGTTCTGCTGTGCGCGGGTGCTCATCGGGGTAGCAATGAGCCCAGGTGCGACCACATTGGCCCGCACCCCGGCGCTTGCATAGTACGACGCAACCGAGCGCGTCAGGCCGATGATCCCTGCTTTGGCAGTGGCGTAGGCGTGCGTCGCGAAGTCGGCATCACCGCCTACCATGCCCAGAACCGACGCGATACTGACCAGTGCACCCCGGGTCACGAGCAACCCTGGGAGACACGCTTTGAACGTATAAAACTGTGAATGCAGATTGAGATCCATGGTCGCCTGCCACCCCTCGAGGGTACACTCGGCCACAGGGCCATCGCCCAGCCGGCGACCACTGCCACCGGCGGCGGTGACGACCCCATGGATGGGGCCTAACTGCGCCAGCGCTGCCAGCACCGCCGGACCATCGGTCAGATCAAGCACAATCGGCGTCACTACTGGGCCATGGCGCTCCTGCAACGTCGCCAGCCCAGCAGCATCACGGTCGACTGCGCTGATGGTGGCGCCCTCTGCAACCAGGCGGTCTACGCAGGCGGCGCCGATACCGCTGGCGGCCCCGGTGACCACAATATGGCGCTGATCGAATCGTTGCATGGCTGTTCCTTTGTGTTGATACAACAAACCCGGGGCATCGCAGCGCGACACCCCGGGCAGGATTGGGTCTGATTAGGCGCGGGCTGCTGCGACGGCATCGGTCAATGCACGTGCGGCATAGACCTTGACCATGGCGCGCCGGTAGTCTTCGGAGGCATGGATGTCACCGAGGTACTCCATGTCTGCACCAGCGCTCGCACAGGCGGCCTTGATGGCTGCTGCGTCGCCCGACGTACCGATGAGGGCTTTTTCGACGCTCGGCTGACGCACCGCCTGCGGGCCAGCGCCCGTCACAGCGACACGGCAGGCACTCACAACACCGTTGCTGATGGTCACCGCTGCGGCGACACCGACAATAGCATAGCGTGATGCTGGGTGCTTGAGCTTGGCATATGCGGCGCCTTGGCCTTTGCTCATCACGGGCACATTGACGGCGGTGATCAGCTCACCACTGTCGAGCGCGGTCATCAACATCGACACAAACAAATCATCAGCGGCGATGCTCCGCGTCCCACCGGCACTCTGTACGGTGACCGTGCCACCGAGTGCCAAAAAGACTGCCGTCAGGTCTGCTGCCGGATCGGCGTGTGCCAATGCACCACCGATGGTACCGGCGTTGCGCACCTGGATATCACCGATTTGACCGGTGCAGCTAGCAAGCACGGGGCATGCGCTGATGACCGTTGCCGATGTAGCAATGGCGTGATACGTCTCGCCGGCGCCAATGGTCAGGGTGCTACCGGCGGTTTTGATGCCCTTGAGCTCGGCAACATGCGCAATATCGATCAATACCGCTGGTTGGCTGAGGCGCAACTTCATCGCGGGGAGCAACGAATGCCCGCCTGCGATGACCTTGGCTTCGTCGCCGTGCTGGTTCAGCAATGCGATGGCCTGGGCCACGCTGCTCGCCTTCACATATTCAAACGCTGCAGGAATCATTTCTCTGCTCCTCTATTTCATACGTATCAGACAGACGAATCAGTCCGACAATGCAGGGTCGCGGTGATTGCATCACGTCACCCGTACACGACGTTCGGGCGTACACAGTCTGGTTTATGCGTTCTGTGACGACACAGCTTCGCCGCGCATTTTGGCGGCGGCGTATTGTACGGAGCGCACAATGTTGTGGTAGCCCGTGCAGCGGCACAGGTTGCCTTCGAGGCCATGGCGGATTTCGTCGTCGGTCGGGTTGGGGTTCTGCGCGAGCAAATCTGTCGCAGCCATGATCATGCCTGGTGTGCAGAAGCCACACTGCAGCCCATGACACTCCCAGAAACCCTCTTGCAACGGGTGCATGCTGCCATCGGTCGACAAGCCCTCGATGGTCGTCACACTGGCACCGTCGCAACGGGCGGCCAACGTCGTGCACGACTTGACCGACTTGCCGTCGACCAACACCACACAAGCGCCGCACTGGCTGGTATCGCAACCGACATGCGTGCCGGTCAGGTTGAGCTGTTCGCGGAGGAAATTGACTAACAACGTGCGGTCTTCGACAGTACTGGTATGCGTCGACCCATTCACTGTAACGGTAATCTTAGCCATTCAAATCCTCCTTCGTCACGATCCACGTGTCGTATCTGAACATCTGCGGCATCGCAGCGTTAGCAACTATCATCAGAACAATCGGCCGACCACAAACCCCAGCAGAAACAGCACGACCACGGCAACGATTTTGCCTGTCGCAGTCGACAGCCATTCGTTCACCATGCCACTCACCAGCGTCTCGGGCTTGAGTTGCTCCGATTCGCTGAGTACGACGCTCTTGCGCACAGGCTCGGCAGCCGATCGGGCTGCTGCTGCGTTGAGCGCATCGACCGACGCCGGGCTGGTCGTATCCCCTGGTGCATCAACAACCGTTGACTTGGCAGGCAGGCGCTGCAAAATCTGCGCCTCGAGTGCTTTGACGGCTTGGCCGATGAGTTGCCGGGCTGCACCTTCGATGAGGCGTTGACCCACGCTCGCCAACATGCCGCCGATCTGCGCCTCGCCACCGTAGTTGAGTTGCGTGGTGCCATCGGGCAGTGTGTCGAGGTCGACGGTGCCCACCGCGTCTACCACGCCGTTCGAGCCTTTGCCGGCAGCGACGAGTTTGTAGTGCTTGGGTGCGTCGATGTCCTCGAGACGGATTTTGCCGCTATAGCTCCCTTTGATGCCGGCGATACCGATTTTGACAACGCCCTCGTAGTGGTTGTCGCCCAAATCGTTCAAAGACTCGCAACCTGGGACAACCCGTGCGAGTACTTCCATATCGTTTAGCGCTGCCCATACAGCGGCTTGGGGGGCTTTGATGACTGCAGTTCCGGTAATCTTCATACATCCTCCTGGATGTGGCCAGACATGACCATACAATAGGTATGAAACAAGACCACGTCGCATGTATTGTCTGTGAACGTTGTGTCTGTATTTTACACTACAATAGCCACAATTCCCCCACGAATCGACAGTGAAACCACTATGCAATATGTATTCGCGCAGACCTATCGTGCCTTCCCTTCACCGTCGGGAATGATCTGGAGTGACGTCGATATCACCAATCAAGGCCCGATGCAGTTGCTGATTACCGCACTTGTGCGCTGCACCATCCTGACGCTCGACAGTATCATCGTCAAGCAACGGAACAGCGTCACCTGCTATCGCGTCGAGGTGCATGCGCAGCAACGCCTCGCACATCCTCGGGTGTGGGAATCAGTTGCTCTTTCGATTCACTGCGCTGGTACGACCTGCGACCACGCAAGCCTCGAACGGGCACTCCACATTGTGCCGCGCTACTGCCCGGTCCATGCGACCATTGCGCAGACGACCGACTTGACCCACCAGATTACGATCGATACGACAACAAAGGACGTCACATGATCCTCATTACGATTATGACAACACATGGGTGTATCGAGGCCATCCTCGATGATCAGGCAGCCCCAGCAACATGCGAAAACTTCGTCCGCTACTGCGTTGCAGATGCCTACACGGACGGAGCTTTTTGGCGCACCGTGACGACACAGCCCGACAATCAGCCCGGTCAAGATATCAAAATCGACGTCATCCAAGCGACCTGCCGCGCCGACTTCGCCAAATACGCGCCCATTGCGATGGAACAAACGCATACGACGGGGCTGGTACATCGTGACGGGACGCTGTCGATGGCGCGTTTTGCACCCGATTCGGCGCAGGCAGATTTCTTTGTGTGCATCGGCGACCAACCCGCGCTCGACGCCGGTGGGGCGCGGAATCCGGACGGCTGGGGGTTTGCGGCGTTCGGGCAGGTCATCTGCGGGATGGACGTCGTCCGACGCATCCAAATGGCACCCACCGTCAAGCAAACGTTGACCCCAGCAATCGCCATACACGGCATTTCGGTGCGCTCGATTGCATAGTTGACAGGCAATGATACCCTGCCGCGTGGATTTGACAATTCGGCCACCTAGCAATAGAATCAGGCGAAATATCATCACTCGATAGCATCTGCGACGTAAGCAATGGGGCCGAGCACAGCAACGATCGCTGTGACGCACCTGCAGAGGATTTGTGTGTGTGAGGTAACCAAATGCAGTATCAGTGTGGCCCGAATATCCTCGAATTAGTCCCCGGCGACATTTGTCACCAAAAGGTCGACGCCATTGTCAACGCTGCCAACGACCAGCTGATTGCCGGCGGTGGTGTATGCGGTGCCATCCACAAAGCAGCCGGCCCCGAGTTGAGCGTTGCCTGTCAGGCCATTGGTGGCTGTCCCACCGGCGAATCACGGATTACCCCGGGATTCAAATTGGCTGCCAAATATGTCATCCACGCCGTCGGACCGATGTGGCATAGTCGTAGCGCCGATGCAGTGCAGCTCGAATCTGCCTATGTAAGCGCACTGACGTTGGCCTCCCAACACAACTGCCAGAGCATTGCATTCCCCGCCATCAGCACTGGTATATTTGGGTACCCGCTCGACGAAGCTGCGGGGATAGCCATCCGCACCGTTGCCCAGTACCTCGAGCACCAGACCCAGATTACGTTGGTCCGCTTTGTCTTCATGAACGACGAAACCTTCGAAGCGTTCCGCTACGCAGCCCGCCGCCACTTGGCAAGCACCACCGTCATCGGCAAATAGTCCAACCACCACGACGCAGGATCAGCACCGCTGGTTCTGCGTTTTT
>CAIPUQ010000365.1 GCA_903868295.1 uncultured Roseiflexaceae bacterium | reverse complement strand
TGTTTATAAGACCGGTCGGAACTTGTAGGCGTACAACAACAACCCGTCCGGGCCGGTATCGCCCATCAGCCGCGTCACCATTTCGACCTGCATGCCGATGCTCACCTCGCCGCTCGCCACATCGGTCAGCTGCGCGGTGATGCGTGGTCCCTCGACGAGCGCAATAATCGCCACGATGTAGGGCGATTCGGCTTCGTGGCCGGTGCTCGGCGCGTGCACGACGGCGTACGTCAGCACGCTACCGCGCCCCGACAAGCAGAACGGTTCCTCGTCTGCGCCGTGTTCGGCGGGGAAAGACACCGCACCGGTTGTGCGGTGCCGGCTCCCTTCGAGCCGGTAGCGGGCGTTGCGTTGGCGCCAATGTCGAGCCAGTTCCATCTATTTCCTCACTCCCGTGTGTCTGTCGTTATGCGTCTCGTATCAGAATATGCGTCGCCACCGTGCTGCCGATACCCGACATGCACTGTGCCAGCCCGACCCGCGCATCGGCGACCTGCGTCGGAGCGCTGCCCTGCAACTGCTGCGTCAGTTCGACAATCTGGAGCACGCCCAGAGCCCCTAGCAGATTGCCGCGGGCTTTGCAGCCACCAGCGAGTGCCACCGGCACGCTCCCATCGGGACGGATGGCGCTGCTGCTCCCCAGCAGATGGCCCGTCCCCGCTGCCGCATAGCCCATCGCCTCAAACGCGAGGACGGCCGCGATGGCGTGCGGGTCCGTCAACTCAAACACATCCACATCCGAACGCTCGACCCCAGCCTGCGCCATGGCCCGCTCGAACGACCAACGCACGGCATCGAGCTGGAGCAGGTCCGCCCGGGCATGCAATGCAACCACGTCACTCGCGACCGCCGAGCCGGCGATGCGGATGACGGCACCCACCGGTGGCGTGGCACTGATGAGCACCGCAGCGGCCCCGTCGGCCTCGGTCGAGCAGTCGAGCAACCCCAGCGGGGCGGCAACCGCCGCAGCGCTCTGGTATTTGTCGGCACTAATGGCGAACCGGTACAGCGCGTGTTTGTTGTGTACGCCGTTGGCATGGGCATTGACGGGGAACGGCGCAAACGCCTGTGCCCCGAGTGCATAGGTGTGCATATACGAGCGCATCAGCATGGCCCACTGGGCGGTCACGGTGACCCCGTGGAAGGCCTCCCAATCGGCATCCATACTCAGTGCCAAGGCAGATTCGCGGCGCTCATCCAGCACGTCCGAGACCTTTTCGACACCGACGACCAATACTGCATCGACCATCCCTGCAGCCACCGCGAGCTGCGCTTGGCGGATGGCCATGCCGCCTGCGGCCCCACCGGCTTCGATGGTCAGCGTCTCGACCCCACGTAACCCCAAGCCAGCCGCCACGGCAGGAGCCAGATTGCTCTGATTGCCCAGTGCAGCACTCAATGCGTTGGCCACATACACCGCCCCGATCGCGCCGGTGTAACCGTGCAGTGCCTGGCTGGCAGCGTCGTGTGCCAGATCTTGTGCGGTTTTGTCCCAATGCTCAGCAATCGATGTCTGACCGATGCCGGCGATATATACAGGTCGCATACCCTTACCCCATTACCAATTTGTTGCGCCATTTTGCATACACGGCGTAGTCGATCATCATCTCACGCGAGAGGTAGCGTTCGGTCAGTGGTGCCATGGCCCGGCGCGTCGTAATGGCATCGGTGACCCGGAGCACATAGGCGTCGGCACCCGACCCCGACCCGTAGCTGGTCATCAAGATGACATCGCCCGGCTGGGCGACATCGAGCGTCGCACACAGCCCGAGGATGGCGGCCGCCGAGTAGGTATTGCCGATGCTCCCTGCCAACAGTCCCGGCGCCAACTGCTCGGGGGCGAACCCCAGCTGCTTGGCGACGACCTGTGGGAAGCGCGCGTTGGGCTGGTGAAAGACCGCATAGGTGAAATCTTTGGGGGTCATGCCCAGTTTGGCCAGCAACGCCGCGCTGGCGCTACGCACCTGTTGGAAGTAGGCCGGCTCCCCCGTGAAGCGATTGCCGTGCACGGGGTACGGCCGATCCGCGCGGCGGAAGAAGTCGGGCACGTCGCTCACGTACGAAATCGTCTCTTCGATTACCGCCACGCTCTGCTCGGCGGGGCCGATGATGACCGCGGCGGCACCAGCGGCTGCTGTGTACTCGAGGGCATCGCCCGGCCGACCCTGGGCCGTGTCGGCACCGATGGCAAGCACATAATTGGCCATACCACTACCCACCATACCCATCCCTGCAGTCATCGCCTCGGTGCCCGCTTTGCAGGCAAACTCGAAGTCGGCCGTGCTGACAAAGGGCGTCACACCCAGTGCCTCGGCGACCACGGTGCCCGATGGTTTGACACTGTACGGGTGCGATTCGCTGCCGATCCAGACGGCACTCAGATTGTTGGCATCGATGCCGGCACGGGCAACGGCGTTGCGACCGGCCTCGAGCGACATGGTGATGACGTCTTCGTCGGGGCCGGGCACACTCTTGGCGACGACGGGCACGCCGCCGTGGCCATCGGTCCAGACCCGCGATATCTCTTTGGCGGCGATGCGGTAGCGTGGGATGTATGCCCCATAGCCTACCAGGCCGACCGGTCGATTGGGCTTCATAGATTGGATCCTCGTCTATACAATGCGCCGCGGCGCAGACTATGCTTCGGTCAAGGTGCCACGCAACACGGCCAACAACTGTTCGGCGGCAGCGGGCTTGATGTGAGCACGGTCGATCATCTGTTGGGCAATGACGGCCACTTCGTCGCCCTCGGCCCCGGCAGCCAGCGCAATCTGGCGCGCATGGAGCGACATGTGCCCGCGTTGGATCCCCTCGGTCGCCAAGGCACGCATTGCGGCCAAGTTCGACGCGAGTCCGGCACAGACACAGACCTCGGCGAGTTCGCCGGCACTCGTCACCCCCAGGATGTCGAGCGCTGCCCGGGCTGCGGGGTGCACCCGCGTCGCCCCGCCGACGATGCCCACCGCCAGCGGCAAGGTCAGCTCGCCACACAGATATCCCGCGCTGTCGCGTGACCACGTGCTCATCGACGTATAGCGCCCCGTGCGCGCCGCCCATGCATGTGCACCGGCTTCGACCGCACGCCAGTCATTGCCCGTGGCCACAACGACCGGATCAATCCCGTTCATGATGCCCTTGTTGTGGGTGGTTGCCCGGTACGGGTCGACGACCGCAAAGGCGTGTGCCCACAGAATGCGCTCGATGACCTCGTGACCATCGATGCCGTCACGGGTCAGTGCATCGGGGCTGATGCGCGTACGTGCGGTGGCCGTGCGCCGATCGGTCAAGTTCGACAAGATGCGCAACATCGCGCGGCCACCACTAGCAGCTTCGAGCAGCGGCGCTATGGCCTCGCACATGCTGTTGACAGCGTTGGCCCCCATGGCGTCGCGGCAATCCACGATAATGTGGACCACCAGCATCGGACCCATCGGGGATTCGTCGAACTGATGCACCTCGACGGCACGCGCGCCACCACCACGGTTCACCATGCTCATACTCTGGGCATTGGCGCGCTCGAGCAGGTCGAGTTGGCACGCCAGAATGGCAATCCGGGCTGCCTGCACGTCGGGTACCCCGATGAGTTGTACCTGGCCAATCATCAAGGGCTCGTCGTGGCTGGCAGTGAACCCGCCACTGGCACGAGCCATCCGTGCGGCATAACTCGCACCGGCCACAATCGATGGTTCTTCGACGACCATCGGGACCAAATAGTCGTGTCCATTTATGGTGAAATTCGTGGCAATTCCGAATGGTAATTCGTAGATGCCCACGACATTTTCTATCATTTTGTCGGCCCGCTCTTCACCCAACACCCCACCAGCGACAGAACTGGTGTCGAACGCATGCGGCTGCATTGCGTCAGCAAGGCGTTGACGGCGCTCGGATGGGTTGAGTCGATAGAGTCCTTCGATACGAGAATTGAGCTGGCGTGCCATACAAACACCCTCCACCACGCGAGAACGTTTGTATCTTAGGTTGCAAATCCTGTCAGGAGGTTGCGAAAACCTCTCAATACCTCTCACATTTCTGCAGAAACCCATCTTACAGCGACGATAGACGCGATTTTGTGGATTTTGCAAAAAAATCAGAAATCATCAAAAAATAATATATGTTATGATGCAAAAACGCACGAATGCGGGCGTAGCTCAGTGGATTAGAGCAGCGGTCTTCTAAACCGTTGGTCGTGGGTTCGATCCCCGCCGTCCGCGCCACACACACTCAAAAGAGGTTTTGCATGCACGTCGATACACTCAACGCCTACCAGACTGCCTCTCGCAAAACCTGGAGCTTGATTCACACCGATCACGCGATTGTCTACCCGACACTCGGATTGACCAACGAAGCCGGTGAGGTCGCCGGCAAAATCAAAAAAATCTTCCGCGATCGGGCAGGCGTTATCAGTGATGCAGACCGCGAAGCGCTCAAATACGAGCTCGGCGATGTGCTGTGGTATCTGGCTCAAATTTGCACCGAACTCGATTTGACACTCGAAGACGTCGCAAGCGCAAATTTGACCAAACTCTATGATCGACTCGAACGCGACACTATCGGCGGCGACGGCGATAATCGTTAAGATTGCTGTTAATTTATTCTTACTGATTTCCGGTATACTAATGAGGGTACAGGAGCGATGCAATCACCGAGCACTGGTGTGGTTGAGGAGTCTGCAGTGACGCCTCCCGTCGTAACAATTGTCATACCGTGTCTGAACGAAGCCGAGACATTGGCAACGGTTATCCGCAAAACGGCGGCAGGGTTGGTGCGCCAGGGGATCCACGGCGAAATCATTGTGGCAGACAACGGGAGTACCGATGGCTCGCAGGCAATTGCGATCGCCGAAGGTGCAACAGTCGTCCCCGTGCCGCAACGTGGCTATGGTGCTGCGTTGCATGGTGGTATCAGTGTAGCCCGGGCACCATTTGTGGTGATGGGGGATGCTGACGACAGCTATGACATGGCAGCCATTGACCCGTTCCTCGAGCGGTTGCGCAACGGGGCCGACGTGGTGATGGGTAATCGCTTCGCGGGGCGCATTATGCCCAACGCGATGCCATGGTTACATAAATGGCTCGGCAATCCGGTACTCAGCTGGTTGGGACGGACGCTGTTTGGGAGCAGTGTGGGTGACTTTCACTGCGGCTTGCGTGCATTCACCAAAGATGCATGGACCGCAATGAAGCTCCAAACCAGTGGGATGGAATACGCCAGCGAGATGGTCATCAAGGCGGCATTGTTCGGGATGCGCATCGACGAGGTGCCGATTACCCTCTACAAAGACGGGCGATCACGGCCCCCGCATCTGCGCACTTGGCGTGACGGATGGCGGCATTTGCGCTTCATGCTGGCATATGCACCCAATTGGGTTCTGCTTACGCCGGGGATGATCCTGGCGTTCCTCGGTGCTGCAGTCATGCTCTGGTTGTTACCGGGTGCACAGCATGTTGGGGCAATCGAGCTCGACATCAACACGTTGACGGTCGCTGCGGCGGTATTGTTGTTTGGCGTGCAGCTCGCACTGTTTGGCATGCTCGCCAAAAAGTACATGATTGCGAGTGGGTTACTGCCCGAATCGGCACGGTTCGCCAAGGTAAATGCCAATCTCACGCTCGAGGCCGGCCTCGTGACCGGGCTGCTCTTGTTCATCGTAGGCATTGGTGTGATTGCACGGGTATTTGTGGGGTGGCAGAGCATCGGCTTTGCGGCGCTTGATCCGTCGCAAAGCGCACGGCAGACGATTGTCGGAGCAGTCGCGTTGATATTGGCAGGGCAAGTAGGCTTCACGAGTCTGTTCATGAGCATCCTCGGATTAAACTTCCGGGCTCGCTAGGTTCGGCACGAATCACAGGCACGGATACAGGAGAACGCTGAGATGGTAGACAACACTTCCCTTCATCCCCTTGATATGTTGTATGTCGGCAATGCACCGGCATGGCAGAATCCAAGTTTGACCGGGTTGAATCGGCTAGCGCCGCATGCAACGCTGTATCCTTATGCAGATGCCGAAGCGGCGCGTCGTGGCGACCGAGCAGATTCACGCTGGGTACAATCACTGAGCGGCGAATGGGGTTTTGCCCTGTTCCCCACCCCTGCAGCAACGACACCCGCGGCAGTCGCTGCGGCGCAGTGGCAGACCGTCACCGTGCCCGGATTGTGGACGATGCAGGGGTTTGCACAGCCACAGTACCTCAACATCAAAATGCCGTTCGACAGCGCACCACCCGTTGTACCCAACGAAAACCCGACGGGCGTCTATCAGCGCTCGATAACGATCCCCACCGATTGGCAGAGCCGGCGCGTCATCGTCCACTTCGGTGGTGTCGAGGGGATGCTGTGTGTCTATGTCGATGGCGTGGCAGTGGGTATGGCCAAAGATTCGCGGACACCGGCCGAGTTCGACATCACGGCGCTGGTTACCCCAGGCAAGACACACACGTTGATGGCGGTCGTGGTGCGCTGGAGCGATGCGACCTTCATCGAAGACCAAGATCAGTGGTGGCACGCCGGCATCCCTCGGGAAGTCCTGTTGTACAGCACCACGATGCCGTATTTGCGGGACATCGCAGTCACGGCACAGCCCGATAGTATCTACAAGGGCGGCACCCTGACGGTCACCACCTATGCCAATCAGCCGGGCGACATCCGCACCGACTGGAGCGTCAGTGTGCAGGTGTATGGGCCAGACAACAAACCATGCTTTGACGAGCCGATGCACGAAAAGCCGACGGTAGGGCGTGACAAATGGGGCGCACGCAACAACGCTGTGGACGTGTCGACGTTTATGCACATCTTCAAGCGGGTCGATTTGTGGTCCAACGAGGATCCCAATTTGTACACGGTGTTGGTGACCTTCCATACGCAATCCGGTGACGAATACTATGCGGTCCGCACGGGATTCCGCGACGTCAAGATTGCCAAGCGCCAGCTCCTCATCAACAATCGCGCGGTGCGCATCAATGGCGTCAACCGGCACGAATTCGACGACACCACGGGCCGCGTCATCAGCCGCGAGGCGATGCTCCAAGATATCGTGTTGATGAAGCTGCACAATATCAACTCGGTGCGCTGCTCGCACTACCCAAATGATCCGGTGTTCTACGATTTGTGTGACGAATACGGATTGTTTGTCATCGACGAAGCAAATATCGAATCACATGCATATGCAATGGACATCTGTCGCGACCCACGCTATACCGAGGCGTTTGTCGACCGGATGCGCAACATGGTCGAACGCGACAAAAACCATCCGTGCATCATTGCCTGGTCCCTCGGCAACGAAAGCGGGTACGGGCCGAACCACGACGCAGCAGCAGGCTGGACGCGTGCGGCTGACCCGACCCGTGTGCTCCACTACGAAGGGGCGATTGCCCGCGAGTTCGGCAACGATTGGGACCAAGGCCATTTGGCGACCGATTTGATTTGTCCGATGTACGCATCGATCGAAAGCATTGTGGACTGGTCCGCAGCTGGTGCTCACGATCCGCGACCGTTGATCTTGTGCGAATACTCGCACGCCATGGGCAATAGCAACGGCACGTTGGCCGAGTACTATGCGGCGTTTGAGTTGCCGGGTATCCAAGGCGGCTTCATTTGGGAGTGGGTCGATCATGGCCTGCGCAAAACCACCCCCGACGGGCGGGAATACTGGGGCTATGGCGGTGACTTCGGTGATGTCAAAAACGACGCAAACTTCTGCGCCGATGGCTTGGTATGGCCGGACCGAACGCCACACCCGGCGCTCAACGAGTTCAAGTATTTGGCCCGACCGGTCACGATCCACCCCATTTTGGGCACTGCCGGGACCTACCGGATCAGTAATCGGCGCTCCTTCACCAATCTCGACGACCTGAGCGGCGAATACACCATTGCGGTGGACGGCGTCGATATTCTGGAGGGTGTGGTCAATGTCCGTGGGCTCGAGCCACAGACCACTCGCGAAGTCAATATCCCTGCGGTCCCGGCAGCCGTCGTATCGCACCCGCATCAGCTGGTGACGGTGACCTTTCGGTTCCGCAAACGCCGTTCGACCGAATACAGCCCCATCCGGCACGAAGTCGCATGGGATCAGCATATCGCCCAACAGGCCATCAATGGGCACGAACGTAACCGCGGCGGCCGCGTCAAGCGCGACCCCGAAGAAATCGTGATCCAGGCCGGTCGCGTCAAGGCACGCTTCAATGCACTCACCGGCGAGTTGGTGTCCTATGGGACTCCGCGCCGCAACTTCATCTCTGCTGGTCCTGTATTGAGCATTTGGCGGGCTGCCATCGACAACGACGGCCTCAAACTGTGGCCCGATCACCCCTCAAAGTTGTTGCCGGATTGGCTCGACAAGGGTCTCGACCGGATCGAGATGACCCTGACCGACATCGACCAGATTGGCGCACGGTTGAGCTTTACGTACCGTGGCAGTGGCCGCGGGAACGCGGCAGATTTGCGCCACACGCAGACCTTCTCGCTGAACGGCGACGGGAGCCTGCATATCGAGCAGTACATCAAATTGGGCGAGGATATTGTCGATGTGCCGCGGGTCGGCGTGAGCTTTGCCATCCCACTACAGTACCGCAATGTCCGCTGGCTGGGTCGTGGCCCATGGGAAAACTACCCAGACCGCAAAGCAAGTGCCGTGGTGGGCATGTACGAGCAGGATGTGGATGAGTTCTACACGCCGTACATCATGCCGCAGGAGCACGGCTTGCGGACCGATGTCTATACCACGCAGTTCGACAACGGCCGTGGGAGTCGCCTCAAGATAGTGGGCGACGATTTGTACCACTTCTCGGCCAGTCGGTATACGGCAGCGCAACTCTATGCAGCCAAGCACACGACAGACCTGGTACCCAACGACTTCATCACGGTGTCGATCGACAACGTCCACCGCGGGGTGGGCACGGGCAGCTGTGGACCCGACACGCTCGAGCAGTACCGTGTGTTGGGTCGACGCCACCGCTTCGGCTTCACTTTGCTGATCGGCAACGACGAAGACTAAGCCGCATACCCGTCAAGCACCCCTCGCTGCGTTGCAGCGAGGGGTGCTTGTGTGTGTGGTGATCGTAGACGAAACCGACGACGCCTGCACATCAGGACCTGGTCACCCGCAGCGTGCGATTTCCCCCGGGTACCGGGTCGCCGCTGCGGGCCCTTTTCCCATACCTATGCGTGGACCAGTGGATATGCGGCCAGGTAGTCACTCATCCCACCGGGATAGACGACGCCCGCGATGGTTTTGCCGGACTGGATGAGGTATGAGGCAGCGACGGTGGCGCGCTGACCGCTCTCGCAGACGAGGACCAGGGACGCGGTGGGCAACTCGGTGGTGGCGAGTTCGAGCAACGGGACGAGGTGCGCGTTGGGGATGGTGCCCTTGGCGTGCTCGAATGGTTCACGCACGTCGAGGATGACCGCACCCGATTGGGCGTTGTGGTGCAGGGTGTCGATGGTGATGACCGGCAATGCCTGCCCCTCACCCGCCACTGCGACATTGCTGAGCGCATTGACCACGTAGCCGGCCTGCGTGGCCAGGTGCATGGCGGCCTCGGCCGTCACCAGCGTATCGGCATAGATGACCAGTGGGCGATTGCGTGCCACCAGGCCGGTCAATCGGGTGAGCATCAGGTCGACCGAATACGGGATGCTGATTGCACCAGCCAGGAACCCGGTGTGGAAGGCGGCGGTCGAACGGACATCGATGAGTGCTGCGCCTGCGGCCTGGGCAGCGCGGATCTGGGCAATCGATGCGGCTGCAGTGTGTGCACCGTAGTAGTCGGCGGGCAGCGGAAGCTCGCCGCGATTGGTGTTGCGGTGCATCAGGATGCTGTCGACGACTTCACGGACGTCTTGCGACAACCATGCGCTGAAGGTCGGCTCGTCGGGTGCTTGGAGCGCCCAATTGAAGCGCCGCTCGAAGCCAATCGTGCTCGATACTTTGCCGCTCATGGCACGCCCGCCGCATGCGGATCCGCCGAAGTGGCCGGGGAAGACTTCGACATAATCGGGCAGGGCCAGCAACTTCTGCATGCTGGCGTACTGCACGTCGGTACCGGTGCCGGCTAGGCTGACCAGATCGACGCGGCCGACGTCACCGACAAATAGCGAATCACCCGTGCAGACAAACCATGGATTCGCTGCGCGTGGGGTGTCGCTTACCAGGTAGGCCATGTGCTCGGGCGTGTGCCCTGGTGTGTGCAGTGCGCGAATGACGATGTTGCCGATGTGGACTTCTGTGCCGTCATCGATGGGCTCGTGGGCATAGCGGACGTCGGCGATGCGTGGCGCGTAGATGGTTGCACCAGTGAGTGCTTGGATCGCCCGGCCGGTCGAAAAATAGTCGGCGTGCATGTGTGTCTCGAAGACAGCCGTAATGCGCAAGCCTTTTTCGGCGGCGAGGGTGACGTACTGTTCTGCAGGAAGGCCGGGGTCGATGATGGCAGCCTCGCCTTTGGCGATGCAGCCGATGAGGTACGACGCGGCGGCGACGGGTTCGAGATAGAGTGGGCGAAATATCATGACAATGCCTTTCACAGACATACAACGAATCTACACGGCAGGATCTGTGCAATCGCTGAGCGACAGACCTGCCTCGATCCCTGCCGCGTCGGCTCCGACGATATCAGAGACCAATGGAACCCCAGCCACGCGCAGGCGACGTGTGGCGCTCGGACTCTGATTGCGGGTTGCGCGGACGCCGGCAATCGGATGCATGGTGGCTGACGATGCGTTGCATCAGGCACCTCCCACGTGGTGGTGTGTTGCGGCCAACACATCTGCGGCGAGCACGCGCGCCTCGGTGCGGATGTCGGGGATGGCGATGCACTCCCAGAGCAACCCTTTGCGGAGCGGGCCGATGGTCCACAGCCACGGGATGGGCTGACCCGTACGATCGAGCAAGCGGGCATCGACACCATTGGCAATCCCCAAGCGCAGGGCATCGGGATTGAGCAAGCCGCGATTACGCAACGCGACGATCAGCGGGGCATCGAGCTCGCCAAAATCGGTACTCGGCCCGGTGCAGTTGATGATGTACGCCGCCGTGAGCTGTGCGCTCCCGGTGCCCGTGCGCAGGGTGATCGCAATCGCATCAGGGAGCATCTGGGCAGCACTGGCACGCCCCGTCAAGATGCGCAATTGCCCCGTCTGACGGGCGCTGTCGAGTTGTGCGGCCACGGCGGGGGCGATGCGGTGCCGATGGTTGTCCCAATATGCCCGCAGATGGCGGATAAAACGGCGCTGTGTGGTGGTACCGAACTGCTGCCACAGCCCCTGCGTGTGCGGCCGCAGGCTATCGACGACTGCCTGCCAGGGAATACCAGCAGTAGCGGCGTCGGCCACGGCCCGACGGAAATCGCGGAGCAGCTCGCTCAACGGCCGTACCCCATCTGCCTGGCTGAACGGTGCATGTGCGGTCGCTCGGGCGACGTGGCTGCGCGGCACGTGCCCACGCCGGGAGTAGGCCGTGATGCTGCCCCGATGCCCGTTTGCCAAGAGCATCAGCACGCTGTCGACCATCGTCAAGCCGGTCCCGATGATGACCACGGGCGCATCTGCGGGGATGTCCGTGGCGATGCGTTGCCAGTCATAACCGGGGATAATGCGTGCCGAATCAGGGATCCAGCGCGCCAATGGATTGGCTGATATGTTGTGTCCGATGGCCAAGATGACTTCGTCGGCGGCGATTGTTGTACCGTCGGCCAGCATCAGCTGCGCACCGTGCGGACGGGGAACGATGTCGGTCACCAGTGTTGGCAGGTGCTGGTACTGACCAGCACTGGCGACAATCGCCTGTGCCAACGTCTCGCGCAGGTAGACGGCGTACCAGCGACGCGGTACAAATGCATCGGCGTCGTTGCCTGGGTGTGCCTGGTCCAGCCATGCGACGAAGTGACCCGGCTGATCTGCATAGGCGCTCATGTTGTACGCCCGGACATTCAGCAACAGCCGCTCGTTTGTGGTGGCGTAT
>CAIPUQ010000364.1 GCA_903868295.1 uncultured Roseiflexaceae bacterium | reverse complement strand
GACGCCGATATCATGCATGCGCTCAGCAGGTTCGAGACGGTCTCAACTCGGTTGGTGCACGAGCACCGAAGGCTCGAAGTGCACATTTGCCCACAAGAATTACCGCATCTCACAGGCACACAGCGCACGCAACACGTCAGATATGCGGGATGTTTATGAGAGCAGTCGTTCTTGAGTCGGACCACGCAATCCCAATGTCCGGGCGATGACATCGACCGTGCTCCGGCGCGCCTCGAGTGAACTCACGTAGTCGAGATCGTCTGTCGGGATGGTGAGGACTGCGCATCGATCAAAGCGCCGCATCCATTCGTCGTAGCGTTGGTTGAGGCGCGCCAGATACGCGGGTGGAATGTTCATTTCGCTGGGCCGAGCCCGACTGGCGATGCGCCGTTGCAGGGTCGGCACCGATGCCTGTAGGTAGACCACCAAGCTGGGTGGTTGGATCCGTTGTACCAGCGTCGTGTAGAGGCGCCGATAGGTACGAAAGTCGCGTTGCGACAGGATCCCTTCTTCGAGCAACCCTTTGACAAAGATTTCGTAGTCTTCGTACATGCTCCGGTCTTCGAGGATCGAACTGGGCGTGTCGGCGATTTCGAGGTGTTGCTCGAAGCGCTGCGTCAAAAACCAAATCTGGCTGTGGAACCCCCAGCGCTCACGGTCGCCGTAATAATCATCGAGGTATGGATGGTCGCTGACGAGCTCGTAGTACGGCTGCCAACCGAACTCCTCGGCCAGTATCTGCACCAGCGTGCTTTTGCCGACACCAATGTTGCCTGCAATGGACACATGGAACCGTCGGTTGTGGTGTTGTTGCTGCATAAATCACCCTGAATTGCAGTGTGAATCCTAATTCCTAATTCCTAATTCCTAAACCTGCATCGTGCGCCAACTCCCTTGACGGAAGCGGAAATATGCGAGTACCGCTTGGATAAAGAAGTCCAATCCCATGGCAATCCAAACCCCATTCAACCCATAGCCGAAATGCAACATCGCATACGAAATCGGTAAACGAAAGCCCCAGGTTGCAATAATTTTGGTGTAGAGCGGCCATTTGGTATCACCTGCGCCACGCAGCGCGCCAGAATAGACAAAGTTCGCACCCATCCCGATTTGAAAGACACCGGCGATTTGGAGCGGCACAATGCCTGCTTGCACGACCGCCTCATCGAAGATGAACAAGCGCAGCAAAAAGCCCGGGATCAGCACCATGATGCCGCCCAACACAATCATAATGATTGAGGTCTGCACAAATGCTTCTTTAGTGGCTGCCTGGGCTTCGTCGGCTCGTTTGGCACCCAATGCCTGCCCGACCAACGCAGATGCTGCGATGCCGTAGCCCCAACCCGGCAAAAACGACAAAGACTCGATACGGATGACCACATTATGTGCGGCATAGGCTGCCGTGCCAAGCTGCGTCACCATCCCCAAAAAGACCATCAAAGCGCCTTGGAACACCGCTTGCTCACCCGCAAACGGCAGCCCGACACGGACGACACGCCGCATCATATCGAGTTGGGGTGCGAGCCAACGGGTCAAATGCAGACCGGCCCGCCCGCGCAACAACACGACCAGCGTCATGATCATCCCCACCGTCCGTGCCACTGCAGCCCCAATCGCTGCACCCGCAACACCCATCGGTGCAATCCCGAACGAACCACCAATGAGCAAATACGACAGTCCCACATTGATGATATTCACGGCAATCATGATGTAGAGCGGGGTGCGTGTATCTCCAGCCCCGCGCATCGAGGCCATCCCGACCATTCCGATTGCAGTGGGGATCAACGCGTAGCCGAGGATGGTCAACACCTCTGCACCGAGCGTGGTCACCTCTTCGTTGGCGCGGTAGACCGACATCATTGTCTGTGCACCGAACATCACCACGACGGTCATGATGATGGCCGAAGCCACCCCCATGATCATGCCCTGGCGGAGCGCTTCGTTGCCCATATCGCGATCATGTGCACCCTTTGCTCGGGCAGTCAATGCGGTACAACCGGTGCCGATTGCCATAAACAAAAGAATGGTGGTCCAGTACATTTCATTGGCCAAACCGGTAGCAGCCAATGCGGTGGCACTACTGTAGCCCAATACTGCTGCAGCGGCAGCGGGCAAGCGCCCGACCAACAGCACATCCATCAAGCCAACGGTGGTATTCAGGATCTGTTCGCTCACGGCCGGCATCGCGAGTTGAAAAACGCGCGTGCGCCGTTCCTTGGGAGTAATCATGTAATCGTATTCCTATTGCGAATGCTTGCGCATTATACGCCACAGCCGGAAGGTAGTAGTTATCAGTTATCAGTTATCAGTTATCAGTTATCAGTTATCAGTTATCAGTTATCAGATTAGGGGTGCTGATTACTACCTTCTTTTTACTCATCACTGCCTTCTGCCTTCTTGGAACTGATCACTGATCACTGAATTCTGATTACTAATTGATTACATCACTACAACCTGTAGCATTTTGCACACACACATCTTGACATCGAACATCTGTTCGCATATATTTAGCACAGATGTTTCGAACATGTGTACGACTTGAGGAGGTACCCCTGATGGCAATGCAAATCCGTGATATCCGCAACCCAGCCATCCGTGCTGTCCGCTCCGACACGACCGCTATGTTCGTCCATCAAGCGCCGACCTACACACCACGCTTTGTCGGGAGCGCCTTGCTGGCAATCGTCAGCATCTACATCGCTGTCACGACTCTCTTTCAGTGGGGCAGCGTCCAATTGGCCGACGTCCGCTACGGTGCGACGCGCACCTTTCATGCCGACGCATACGTCGGGATTAATGACCACGTCGATCAACCCAGTCACTTCGTTGCGATGAATGTCAACAGCCGCATCGTCATCATGCACATCCCCGGCGGTGATTCCGCACAGACGCGCGTCATCAACGGCCCTGCCTTGACCGGCACCAACGCAGCCACCACTCCGGTATTGCTGACCTTCCGCGATACCAATAACGATACCCGCCCGGACATGATTGTCACTGCTGCAGGCCAGAGCTTCCTCTACCTCAACCGTGTCGATCAATTCGTCCTGATGCCAATAGAGGAGCGTGCGACCCTATACAAGCCCTAACAAAGGTACGGTATCACCCCACTCGATACCAGACCAGCAGAACGCACCGCCACCCACTGGCGGTGCGTTCTGCTGTGCGCGCAATTGCAGGTACAATGACGCGCACACAAGAAAGAGACGCTCATGACCGACGAAAACGATATGAAGACCCTCCGCGAACGCTGGGTGCACTGGCGTTCCCAGACATCCGAAGCAATCAAAACACTGCCTGCAGCCTTTGCCATGGTGCGCGAAGCCGACCCGCAAGGTGCTCTCGTCTATTCCATCACGACACTGCTCAGCGCAGGGCTCCCAGCAGCCCAAGCATATACCGCCGGTCGCATCGTCGATACCGTTGTGCTGGGTATGACACTCAACGATCCCTGGGCGGCAGTATCCATCTGTGCCCCGTGGGTAGCGGTCGAACTCGGGCTGGTAAGCATTGCATTCATCATCAGCCAAGTACGTATCTTGGCAGACCACACCCTCAACGCACGCCTGTCCAATTACGTAGCGACGCGGGTGATGACCAAGTCAGCCGAACTCGACATCCAATACTTCGAAGATCCGACGTTCTATGACCGACTCCAGAATGCCCGCCGACAGGCGGAGTTCCGCGCATTGGCGTTGGTCACTGGCAGCTTTGCCATTGTGCAGCAATTCATTTCGTTGGTGTCCTTCCTCGTGCTGGTCATTGCGTTTGCTCCGGTCCTGGCGCTGATTCTCTTTGGCGCGAGTATCCCAGCGTTTATCGCACAAGGGCGTTACAGCCGGTTGTTTTTTCGGTTACTGACGCGACGCGCTCCTGAGTTTCGCCAGCTCCGCTACCTCGAAGAACTGCTGACCAGTGACAAAACCATCAAAGAAGTACGGTTGTTTGGGCTGGCGGCACCCATCATGCAACGCTACACCCAAACCTTCGAACAGTATTACCACGAAGATTTGGCCCTCTCCAAAAAACGGTCACTTCTGAGCATCGTCTGGGGCTTCGTCTCGACCCTCAGCTTCTACATCGCCTACGCGTATGTGGTGTGGCTGGCACTCAACGGGGCGGTGACCATCGGCGGCATGACGTTCTACATCGCGTTGTTGCGGCAGAGTCAAACCACCTTCCAGAGTCTCTTCAGCGGGGTCAACGGTCTGCTCGAAAACGGCATGTTTATGACAAACCTGGTGGAGTTCTTTGCCATCCAGCCCATCATCCGCTCGCCAGAGCACCCGGTTCCAGTGCCCGATCCCATGGTGCAGGGCATCACCTTCCACAATGTGTCGTTTCGCTACCCCGATCACACACAATGGACATTACGCGATATCTCGTTCACGATACGCGCAGGCGAGACCATGGCACTCGTCGGGCTCAACGGCGCCGGCAAAACAACGTTGGTCAAGTTATTGACGCGTCTGTATGACCCGACCGAAGGCTACATTTCGATCGATGGTATCGACATCCGGCAGTTTGCGCTCGAAGACCTCAACCGCCACATCGGGGTCATCTTCCAAGATTTTGTCCGCTATCAGATGACCCTGGCCGACAACATCGGCTTCGGCAACATCGCAGAACGCGACAACGCCGCGCGCATTGCACGGGCAGCGGTCGATGGTGGTGCAGACGAGATAGCGGCAGAGCTTGCCAATGGGTACGACACGATGTTGGGCCGTCAGTTCCAACAAGGGCGTGAGTTGTCGGGCGGTCAATGGCAAAAAATCGCTCTGAGTCGGGCATTCATGCGCGACGGCGGCATCTTGATTTTGGACGAACCCACTTCGGCGCTCGATGCCCAACGCGAACACGAGGTCTTCGTCGGATTCCGCGAGCTGACCAAAGGCCGCACCGCTATCCTGATTTCGCATCGCTTCAGCACCGTGCGTATCGCAGATCGCATAGCGGTCCTTGCCGATGGCAGACTCGCCGAACTCGGCACACACGCCGAGCTCATCGCCAACAATCAGGGCTATGCGCAACTCTTCGAGATGCAAGCCAGCGGGTATCGCTAGCATCCACACAAACGAACCACCCCGCGACGCATCTGGTCGCGGGGTGGTTCTTCTCAGGTTGGACTATTTTTTGTACGCGTAGATAGCGATATCACCTTCGGAAAACACTTGCTCTGCAATGGTGCTGATCAGCATCCCAGCTTCGCCGCCATATGCTTTGCGCTCGGCGTTGCCGATGTAGATATAGCGCACATAGTAACTCTCGAGCAACGCACGGACTTCTGCTTCATCGAGCGATGTATAGATGATGCGCACGTCGTTTTCGCGCTGGCTGATTTGCTGGTCAAGGCCCAACTGCCCGCCACGCCACTGGTACTCATGCCCAGGCCAACCCAACACCGTAGGGAATCCCGTCGAGGCAGAGACGCCACCAAAGCCATCCCCTTCGATGTCGTACGAAGACCCCACGCCCTCGAGCACCACCGATCCCGCAGTGACATGCTGGCGGAGCCACGCTACGGACTCGGGTCCACCTGCTGCGTAGTCACGCGGTGTTTTGCCATACAGGGTACCTTCACGTGGCTCGAGCAGTGCTTTGCCCAACGTCGCAGCGGGGTAACTCAGTGCTGCCATCGTCAATGGGGCCACCAGTACCAGCAACCCGACGCGCCAGGCAGTTGTCCGGGTCGACCACACATGCCAAATCCCCAACACGGCGGCCACACCCCACAACGCCCAGACTTGATAATAAAACTTGAACACCGTGTTCATGCGCGAGCTGAAGGTATCGCGGATATAGACCAGATCGACCACCAAGGTCAAGATACCCGCCAAGGCGACAACCCCCAACCAGATGGCAAATGCCGGCGAAACATCCGCGCGCCGGAACGCATAGTGCAACAACAGCGCTGCCAACGGAACGGCGGCGAGCGTCACAAAGCCGCCGAGCGCCCCGGCAATGGCGACAACTGCGGTCAATGCAACCAGTGCCCACTCCATCCGATCCCGTGCAAACGACACCGCTGCAGCGAGTATGGGGACAAGGAACAAGCCGAACATGACAAACAAGCCGTGTGCTTCGGTCCGTGCTGGGGCAAGCCCAAAGTACTGCGAAAACGTCGCCACAATCGGAATATCAACCGTTGGCTCGGCACCACCTACCAACGACACAAAGCTCATATGGAACGGCAAATACAGTGCATACGACGCCAATACGGTGATTGCCGCCTCGATGCCCACCGACCGCCAATTCGCCTTGCTCCGGACACTCTGCCAGACCATCGCACCCAGATAGAGCACCAAATAGGTCGGGTAGTCCCAACTATTCATCGGGTACAACAACCCGAGCAAGAGTGCAGGGACAACCATCGTCGGCAGCGGTGCGCTCGCCCGGCGGAGCGCCAACCCCAGCAAGAGCAACCCAAAGGGGAGTGCCATCACGTGTGGGTGCATGTCGCCCAACCAGAACGAAAAGAACGGGAACTCGGTAATGGAGTAGCGACGCTCCCAAGAACCATCATCGGCAACGAGTGTATCCCAGACCGCCCGCGACGGGTTCCACCAGTTAAAATCCTGCCACGTATCACGCGGAGTCAGTTGCGCGGTGCCATTGAAATCCCACCCCTGGAATGGCCGCGCCAATGTATATGTCTCGCGTGCGCCGAGGCCGTTTTGGAGCGCAGGGACAACGTCTGCGGGCTCGAGTGCGAGAATTTCGGGTAAGCCACTGACGAGCTGCAAGAACCCGCCCATGTTGCCGGCCAATAGCACCGCAACAAAGGCACATCCCGCAAACAGCGCAGCCGT
>CAIPUQ010000363.1 GCA_903868295.1 uncultured Roseiflexaceae bacterium | reverse complement strand
CCGCGTCGGCGGTTGTTCGACTACCGCTACAGGTTGTTCGGCCTTGTCCGCAGTACGCTGCACCGCACCGGCACGAGGTAACGCAGCCGACACACTCACGGGCATCTCGGCCGATCGCGAAGAGAGAAACAAGTCTGCCAAAAGCGGATCAGGTACCGGCTCTGCCACTGGTGCTGCATCAGCTGGTTTCGCGGCCTTGTCAGATGAGGTAGTCTGACTTTTGCCGGCACGTGACATCACTTGCGGCCGATCCCCTTTGGTGCGATCCATGAGCGTGTCCAAAGTCGCCGCTGCGGCATGCGATGCCTGCCGTGTAAAGCGCGGATCGGGGATCGGGGTGACTTTCTTTGCATCGGCGAACCCGCCGCCCAAAATACGCGCAACTACTTCACGGAGGTCTTCGGTCGGGGATGGCGTATGACTGATTTCGAGCCGCGCCAACAACGCATACAAATCATCCAATGACGAAATGGTCTGCAATTGGGTCGTGTTAATGGTGATTTTGAGCGGCGCGAGCTCTGCAAGCGCTGCGATACCTGGCTCGGCGCTCCGCTGTTCACTCGACTCAGCACCCTTATCTCCGGTGCCGAGGACGTTGGCCAAGAACCGGTCGTCGTCATCGATCGGCTGATGCACCAAAAACGGCATCCCACGGCTCCCGCCGATTTGTTGGGAAGAGTGCACCGTCTCGGTAATCACTTCACTCACTTCGGGGGCGACCGGCGTGGTGACCCGACCACCCTGCACCATCTCCATCGTCAAATCGTGACTTGGTACATGGGGCAACGCATTGGTCGCAATATCTTCAACACGTGTACGAGACGCCGGCAATTGTTCGAGCATACCGGCCAACAAACTCGGCGCTGCGACGTCGGCATGGCCGTCGCTGATTCCAACAGTTTCGTTCGGCATATCAACAAATCCCGATTCTCCCATGCATGCGCAGTCGTCGGTCCGCGCATAGATCCCATGACGCGGTTCGGCGCGCATCTGTTCGAGGACCGCCACATGGTCTAGTTCTGCAATCGCAGGGAACAATACTTCCTTCGCTTCGACATGCCCGCTCATGCGCCGCTGCGCGCCTTTGGCATGGACCGCATCTGTGCTCAACTCGGGCAGAATCCACGATGCCGCCGAGGGCAATGTCGCGTGTCCAAACAACTCGCGAGCGACATCAAAGAAGGGATCAAATGCCTGTGCATGCATCCACATCTGCTGACTCGTTGCAGTATCGCGCCCCGCCTGATACCGCGCCACAAAGTAATTTGCTTTCAAGAGATCAGGCTCGTGTGCCAACAACGCCTGGCTGATTTCGTAGCTTTCACGCTCGTCACCGTTGCGCCACAGGGTCTCGGCAAGGGCAATCGAAATATCGATTCGTGTGGGATGCAGTGCCTGCAAACTCCGAAATTCGCTTATCGCCTGCTCGAACATGCTCCCTTTGACGAACAATCGCGCCAAACCGATCCGGCTCAGCTGCAAATAGACATCGTGACGCGACGCCCGGCGGTACATATTCACCAAACGGGTACGCACATCGACCACTTCAGGCCGCATTTCGATGGCGTGTTCGAGAAAGCCTGCAGCAGCAGTCAAATCTCCATTGCGCTCTGCAATGATACTTAACCCGACGTAGGCATCGATGTTTTCTGGGTCGGTTCGCAGCACATCACGATACAGTGCATCTGCTTCGGTCAGTTCATTGACCGCCAACAGACTCTCGCACAGACAAAGCTTGGTCTTGATGATATGTGGGAAGTACAGCAACACATGGCGCGCCGTACGCATCACGACCGCATGATTCCCATTCGCAGATGCTTCGTGCAACTGCTCATATGCTGTAATGAGACTCATATCGCCCATCATCAGCTCCTTTTCGCCTGTCTCTGCGAGAATACGTACGTGTGTAGTAAATGTGTATTGCATCATATCATCGAATCATCAGCAATGCAATACACTGCACAGTCGTGTATCAGGTTCTGCTACGGGACGGCACGTAATTTCATCATGACTTCCAAAATACGCTGCCCGTAGGTGGTCCCTGGGAACGCCCAACGACCGTTCAAACCAACAACGGTAGGCGCGATGCCACGCAGATGTGCCGGCAATGGCCGAATAGCCAGTGCACGATCAATCATGGCCTTTTGTTCGGGCGTCGCCTGCTCATCCGTCATCGCATAGGCGAGGAGTCGACCAATGTGCGCAGGAATCGCCTCGTCCTCCCAGGATGCAAAGCTCAGCCCCTTCTCCCACATCTTCCGTTGCGTGTTGTAGACCCACCCCGGTTCTCCCGGATCGGTCACCGAACTCCTGCCCTCAACACCCAATCCGGCGGGATTCCGTTGCGGACGAGCAGACCAGTAACTCGTCAGGTATCCCGTCTCGTGCGCCATTTGAGCAATCGCGAGGAACCAGTCAACACCGACACTATTACCCACCCGCTGGTATGCTTCGACGATGTTTTTGACATCGTCATAGCTATATCCGTTTGCTGCTGCACGTGGCGCAAGGACACGGATGGCTTCGGCGACGGTACCGCTCGGTGCACCCACAATCGGCAAATCGGCCGGTGCCGCAGCAGGCACAAAATCACGGGTTTCGTTGCCCAACAGCCCAAACAACACATCGTATGGTGCAGCATTGTCGGGGTGCAACTCAAACCGCGCCCGTTCGAACCACTGCACCTGATACTCTTTGCCGTCGCTCATGCGCTCAGTCTGCACGCCCGACAACGGCAAACCAAACAACGCCAAACTTTCGGCTTCACTAATTCCGCTCTGTCCATCTATTTCGAGCCCATATTGGCGCCACACCTGCCAGATACGTCCACAAACAGCATGCTGCGTCTGTGTGAATGTCTTGCAATCGGCCGTGGCAGATTTGGGGAAGGCATACCAATCACGCCCCTGCTGGGCCAATCGATCTGCACCGAGGCGCCCAAGCAATACATCGTATGGCCGGGCATTTTGTGGGTGGAGCTCGAGTCTGTTGCGTTCAAACGGCTGAACCGTCAGCGTCTTGCCTTCGACCCGCATCGTCGCCTGCGGCCCAATCGGGTACCCAAAGACACGCAGGCCGCCCTGTGCGGCCCAGTACTCACGGATGCGCCCATCAATACAAAAACCCGTTTCGACAAAACATTGCGCGGTGGACTCCTCAGCATGGCTGGGCAGCAGACGCCCGCTCACTCCCAGCACCGCAACCATCAGTATTACTACAATTTGTCGTACCATACTACCTCGCAAAAACTCAGGGTACACAAAACGCCGACCACAGTCGGCGTTTTGTTGCCCAATCGAGCCAGTGGTCGGGGCGAGAGGATTTGAACCTCCGACCTCATGAACCCCATTCATGTGCGCTACCAGGCTGCGCTACGCCCCGACATCCACAACGAGTACATCATACGCTACCGTCGCTAGCACTGTCAAATATGGGCTAAATCTGGTCGGTACACAGCCTAAAACGCTTCGATCCCGATCGCCGCCAACTCATCAGCGAACCGTTCAAATTCGCGTTGCGTGCGCAATGTGCCGATTTCGGTCAGCAGTGGCTCACGCTTGGTGCCTGGCAACAAAATCGCCCGTTCGACAAATTGTCGCAAGTAGGTTTTAAGCGCTTCGCGATGCGTCGGCGTCGGCATTTCGCCATGATAGTACGCCTCCATCGCATCGGCCAGCACACCCGTCTGCTCGGTCATCCAATAATGCGGTGCTACCGCCACTTTAAACGGATATGGATAGAGCGGGTCACGGACAAATTCGAGCGTGCCGATTTGCTCGCGCTCCGGAACAGCGTCATTGGTCATCTCTGCCACCTTTAGTACGAAAACTCGTTCATTGTACCTGCATGGGCTTCGATGTGCCCCGATAATCCTCGCGTAATCCCTGCACTGTAAAACAAAAAAACCGCAATTACCCACCTATTCGGTTCACTGTTGAGGGATTTTGGTACCGCGTAGCAATTGACATCCGGTGCATTGCGGGCACATAGCGCGATTCCCTTTCTGCAGGGTTGCGCTTCGCACATCTGAATGCACTTCTGTATGCGCAAAACAGCGAAAAAACAGCGTACCATAAATTTCTTTTGAAATCACAATAATACTGTAGTTGCGTCTACTATTCATTTACAGTATAGTACTGTCGATAAGGACGCGGGTTACTATTTGCCTTCCAAATCATGGTGCATCATCCGAGCAGTATCGTCTCTGTACGTGATGCATGTTTGACGACCGACCACGATACGAATACGCCTTTTAAAGTATGTTGACACGGAGCACACAAACAATGAGCATGCCCACGAGTTCCCCGAGCCTCGGCACCATCACTATGCGTATCGATCCGCATGTGTGTTATGCCCTCAATGACGGTGCAGATCAAATCGAACTCCTGCGAGCCACCAGTAACGCAGCGCTCGACATGATAGCACTCACTGGCATCGGGAGTATCAAAAGCTTCGATGCAATTCAACGTGACTACGACAAGCTCATTTTGCTCGAAAAAGCCGGTATTTTGTCTGCCCCAGATGGTGTACGCCTCACCCTGCACCGCGAACTGCGCACGCGTTCAACAATCTTACCTGGGTTCACCGCAACCAGTAGCGATGGCCTGCTGATTACTGCACTCTTCCCGGCCGAAACAACGACCATCAGCATCGAAACAATCTTGCAACACCTCGGCATTGACGGGACAGATGGCACCACCAAAACAACTGCAGGGGTCATCTGTGCCCTCATCAACGCCGCCAATGGTATTGCTGTTGCCCATCCGACTTCGGTCGGGGATGTTGCGCTCGTCAAAGCATTGATAGTGGCAGGCCAATTGCATGCGATCGACCGCGTCAACGACGGCATCGACAATATTTGCGTGTTGGGCGGCTCGGGTGCAACCGACATCGAATCCATCGGAGCAGGGTTCTCCGAAGTCACCCTCAGCGCACCCACCTTCGAAGCACTGCGAGAACTGGTTTTGGCTCATAACCACGCAGCAATTCGCTTCATCAGTACCCCCGTACGACGGTGGGCGCTCCATCAGCTCTTGCAAGCAACGACCGATGCACACATCATTCAAATGAGCGAGGCCAAGCCCGCTGACACCGTCGCCCACATCGCTGCACTCGCCAACATCGGCGGCGGCGTGCTCTTGGTAGGGTGTGAAAACGGCGTTGTGTCGGGCGTCAAATCCAAAGACAAAGCGCTCTCGGCCATCCTGAAAGCTGCCGAATCAATAACACCAATCCCAGACCTTTCCACCGAGGCGGTGGCCTACGACCAAGCGACAATTATCCGCGTCGAAGTCCGCGGTGATACCCCTCCGTACATTACCCCTGATGGTCGGGTGCTGGTGCGCCATGATCTCCAGACGAGCGTCGCAACCCCCGCTGAGCTTCGGTTGCTGTGCCAACCATCCCGCAACGACGGAGCTGATCTCGATTTGCCCCGCAGTGGCGTGTCCATCGTATCAACCCAGCGGCGCGGCGGCATCTGGCACTACGAGGTGCGCGACCTGCGTACCACTGCAGGCGTCACCCGTGACCGCGCCCAAGGGTTGTGGGACTACGCCATCGAACGCCACGAGACCTTGCGCGATGGTTCTGCCAATCTCGACGAAATCATGTGGCACGGCCAAATCGGCCTCTGGCGAGCCTACATCCAGGGTGGTCGTCCAAAATACGACCTGGTCCATCGCGACAGCATGGGCGTCATTGACCACATTTTTTACGGCGTGTCGGATTGGGGATTGGGGACCCAGTGGCAACACCTCATTCAGACATTTGCCCCACAACTCGCGGTCGACACCGTCACCTTCGACGAAGAAGCAGGCTCACCCGCTGCCGCACCCACCAGCACCCCGGTGGTCACCCAATCAGCGCAGCCTATGACGATGCCTGCCGCCCACTTCCCTGCCTTCCAAGGTGAACGCCGCCCGCGCTGGCGTGGTCGTGGTGCAATTACACGAATCTGGCGTGACGAGTCACAAACGCCGTTCTTTGATTTGCTCCTCAAAACAAAGGCCGATAGTACGGACGACGGATCAGAAATCCAAGAATATCATGGCGTCAGCCGCGACCAACTCAACCAAGCGTGGCTGGATCTGATCAACGTCAACAAACCGCGAACGGGTATCGAAGTGGTCGAGACGGTCCAAGACGACCAGGGCGACAAGCGCTTTATCTTCCGCAATCTGCGCAACGAAGAAGTCAGCCCACACCCCTGGCGCATGAACGACATCGAAGAAGGCAGCATACGTCAATACGCAGCCCGCATGCACCTCGCCGATCAGACCTTTGACGAAGAAAGCATCCGCTGGTGGGGCAATATCGGCTACATGCGCCCAATGCGCCGCCAAGTCGACCTTGTCTATCGTGACGAAAACGGCGTTGATCACATCTTCTACGCAGCCCGCCGTGACGAACTCATCGGCGAATGGCACGACCTCCTCGCCGAATACGACGACATCGTCGAATAAGCACGTTCGACGACGTTCCACACAAAACACCCCGCGTGCCGATCGGAACGCGGGGTGTCTCTGCATCGCGGTTAGAACGGCAGGATGTCGTCGTCCTCAGGTACCGCAGTAGAAGGGGGCAACGGCTTGCGCTCGGCCCGTGCCGGCGGGATGTTCTGCCGTGGTGCTGCAGGCGGTGGTGAGAACTCACCGTCATCGAACTCGTCACTGATTGCCGTAGGCACGTTGCGCGGCGGTGGCGCTGATTGCCGCGGTTGATTCGGTGCTGCTGGGGCACGCCGTTGCGTGTTCTCACCACGCTCCGAACTGCCCGCATCGTACGCATCGCCGCCACCTTGGGATTCGGCACGCGCGCTCAGGATAATCATGTCGGCTGCAACCAACTCGACTGACGTCCGTGGCTGTCCATCACGGTCTTGGTATTTGCGTGTCTGCAATCGACCTTCGACGTACACCCGTGTGCCCTTGGTCAGGTACTGATTGCATATCTCGCCCAGTTTGTCCCACGCGACCACGCGGAACCACTCGGTGTCGTCATGACTGGTGCCGTCGTTTGACTTCCACGTGCGACCGCTCGCGACATTGAATGTCGTTACTGCACTGCCTTGTGGGGTATACCGCATCTCGGGGTCTGCCCCGAGCCGTCCCGTAATCATGACTTTGTTCAAATCTTTGGCCATGGGGGCGCTCCTCTCGTGTTTGAAGTACGTCTCGTGTTTGGTGATGCGCACATCACTGGCAAGAATTGTAGCATGTTTGTTCTAGTTGTCAATGGGTTTTTGTCTGCTCGTCCTGCCGTGGCATGATCAAATCACGGCGTGGATCGATACGCACATCACCATATTGCTGTGTCGCAACAATGTACGTCGTTCCATCCTCAGCGACCGCGACGATGACGCCATCACCGTATGGGACACACGTCACTGCATCACCCAACACATACACCTGCTGCAGGCGATCGCCTCGGACCCAGCCCAAGAACTGCGCCACAATCCGACCAAACTGTGCCCACAAAGGCCTCACGGGGGCGGTACGCATGGGCTCGGTCGTACCAGCCTGTCTATCTGTGTGTATCGGGGTATCGAGCAATGCTGCCATCAATGTGTGGCCATCTGTGTGGTGCGATGGGGCAACCACGACGTGCGCCGACGCATCGCTCGCATGCGTCACGATTGCGGCTGCAGGGTCGTCGGACGCGGGCGATATCGGCGCAGGCCGCATCTCATCGTCCACAGGTAACGCTGTTGCAGTACTCGTTGCCGGAGCCTCTTCTCTCAGAATCGATGGACAAACCGCATGAGGGAGCCATCCTGCATCGACACGCACAAACGCAGACAACGGTTCATCCGCCGCACGTAATGCAACCACTGACTGGGCAGCCGCCATGATTTCAGTGAGGTGCGGCCAAACGGTCTGTACAATCCCTGTGCCGCCCGGTTGTGCCTCTACCAGAAAAAGACGACCACTGGACGCGTCATAACAGGGGACGAGGGCAACCAGCGCATCTGGCACCCAGTGCTGTAGTGCTGCAACGACGGTCCACCCAAGCATGG
>CAIPUQ010000362.1 GCA_903868295.1 uncultured Roseiflexaceae bacterium | reverse complement strand
TGCACGGCAATTCCTCGGCCAACTCGAAAAGCCGAAAGTCGACTACATCGGCGGATTGTCGCCCGCCATTGCCATCGAACAAAAAAGTGCATCGAAGAATCCGCGCTCGACAGTGGGGACCGTCACCGAAGTATATGATTACCTGCGATTGTTGTATGGTCGTGTGGGCACCCAACATTGCCATGTGTGCGGCCAGCAGGTCGCTTCTCAAAGCCCAGAACAGATGGTTGACCGCATCCTCAGCTTGCCGACAGGCACTCGTTATATGGTCTTGGCACCGTTAGTGTCACGTCGCAAAGGTGAGTACAAGGAAGTCTTTGCGGAGGCACGCGCCGAGGGCTTTACCCGCGTGCGGGTCGATGGCGAACTGATGGAGCTGTCGACCGACATCAAGCTCAACAAAAAAGTAACACATACCATCGAAGTCGTCGTCGATCGGCTCGCGGTGCCGGTCAAAGATGACTCGGGGAGTGAAAAAGCCGGCAAAGGCAAAGCAGGTGCAGGTGCACAAAGCACCTGGGATGCCTACGAGACGCGCTTGACTGATGCAATCGAATTAGCTGTCAAAACCGGCGAGGGGAGCTGCGTCATCAACGTCGTCGACTATCCAGCCGATACCGCACCAGAGATTGTAGCCCTTAAAGAATGGGTCATGAGCGAGGCAAACACCTGCACGACGTGTGGAATTTCGTTTAACGAGCTGACTCCACAAATGTTTTCGTTTAATTCACCACAGGGAGCCTGTGCAGATTGCGCCGGTCTGGGTACCCGATTAGACGTCGATGCCGCGCTCCTTATTCCCAATACTGCGTTGTCCATTCACGACGGCGCGTTGCCCTATTGGGGCGAATTGCGCAAAAAGAAAGATGGCTGGGGTTACCGTTCGTTGGCGGTGATTGCCGCACACTTCGGGATCGACCTCGACAGCCCATGGGCGAACTTGCCCGAACGACATCGCGAAATCATCATCAGCGGCAGCGGTAAAGAGAAAATCAAGTTTACCTGGGCTAACGATGAGAGTGGCTCGAAGGGTGAGTTTCTGCGTACGTGGGAAGGTGTCGCCAACGAAATAAGTCGACGGTACAACACCACGGGCAGTGATATGACCCGAGAGTTTTATGCGTCGTACATGTCGGAACAGGTCTGCCCCACCTGTAAGCGTGCACGATTACGTGCAGAATCACGTGCGGTACGGGTCGGTGGGTGGTCGATTAGTGATGTGTGTGCGTTGAACATCACCGATGCCCATGCATGGGCAGTCGCCATTGCAGGCACAGAGGCAATGACCGTTGCCGGTCACACAACCACGCCGTTGCAGGGCAACGCGGTGATGATTGCCAACGATATTTTGAAAGAAATCCAAGACCGGCTCGGATTTCTCCTCAATGTGGGGTTGCACTATTTGACCATGGCGCGCGCAGCCCCTAGTTTGTCGGGTGGTGAAGCACAACGCATCCGGCTAGCGTCACAAATCGGCTCGGGTTTGGTCGGCGTGATGTACATTTTGGATGAGCCGAGCATCGGCCTGCACCAACGTGACAATCGCAAACTGCTCAACACCCTGATCAAGTTACGTGATTTGGGGAACAGTGTGATTGTCGTCGAACACGATCTCGAGACGATGCAAGCGGCGGATTTTCTCATCGACTTTGGACCGGGAGCAGGCGTCAAAGGTGGGCAAGTGGTCGCTGCGGACACCCCTGCCAAGGTTGCCAAGGTAAAAAACTCGTTGACGGGACAATATTTGTCCGGCAAGATGGAAATACCAACCCCCAAAACCCGTCGCCCGGGAAACGGTGCATGGATTGCAATGCGTGGTGCGAAGATGAACAATCTGCGCAACGTGAGCATCAGGTTCCCGCTCGGTGCATTTGTTGCAGTGACGGGTGTCTCGGGTTCTGGCAAGTCCTCGCTGATCAATGGGACGTTGTACCCCACGTTGGCCAACCGCTTGAGTCGGATGAGCTTGTTGCCGGGTCCCATCGATGCCGTAGAAGGGCTCGAACATCTCGACAAAGTCATCGACATTGATCAGCAGCCTATCGGGAGAACACCACGCTCGAATCCTGCTACCTATGTCAAGCTGTTCGATCATATCCGAGATATTTTTGCGCAGAGCCCTGAAGCCAAAGTACGCGGGTACGACGTCGGTCGGTTCTCGTTTAACACCAAAGGCGGACGGTGCGAAGCATGTGAAGGGGCAGGCGTCCAACTCATTGATATGCAGTTCTTGGCAGATGTATCAGTACGCTGTGATGTCTGCAAAGGGAAACGGTACAACCGTGAAACCCTGGCGGTCAAATACCGCGGCAAAACCATTGCTGACGTGTTGGATATGGATGTCCAAACGGCACGTGAGTTCTTTGCCCACATCCCGAAGATCACACGCATTTTGACGACGCTGAGTGATGTTGGACTCGACTACATCGCACTCGGGCAACCCGCCACGACGTTGTCTGGTGGTGAAGCACAACGCATGAAACTCTCACGCGAGCTGGCCCGGATGGATACGGGACGGACCATCTACATATTGGACGAACCCACCACTGGGCTCCACTTTGCAGACGTGCAGCGCTTGTTGCTCGTCTTGCATCGGTTGGTCGAAGCCGGCAATACGGTGCTTGTCATCGAACACAATCTCGATGTCATCAAAACCGCTGACTGGTTGATTGATATGGGTCCAGAAGGCGGCACAGGCGGTGGTGAGGTGATTGCAATGGGGACTCCCGAAGAGGTTGCGGCGGTTGAAGCATCACACACGGGCTTCTTCTTGCGTGAGATGTTCCATATGGGGAAAACATTCTAGCTCACAGACCTACGACTTCTCGCTTGAGCGAATTGAAGGGCTACATCGTGTCAGAACGTGTCAAAGTCGGGTTAGCATTGCTTTCGACCTACACCATTTGGGGTTCCACATACCTCGGCATGAATTATGCACTGCAGTCCATTCCTCCCCTCCACCTTTCGGCATACCGATTCTTGGCGGCATCAGTCATCATGATGCTGTTTATGCGCTGGCGCGGGGCATCGTTCCCTACCGTACGGGAGCTTCTGGGTGGGATGGGTGTGGGCATTATTTTGCTGGGATTGGGCAACGGTGGAGTCGTTCTGGGGCTGAACTACCACATTCCGACGGGGTTGACTGCACTCATTCTGGCGAGTTCGCCCATCTGGGCAGCGATTTTTGGCGGGTTCTGGGGGTTGTGGCCCAATCGCCGTGAAGTCATCGGGCTGGTTGTGGGCTTCCTCGGTGTGATTGTG
>CAIPUQ010000361.1 GCA_903868295.1 uncultured Roseiflexaceae bacterium | reverse complement strand
GTCCTCGAACTCGAGAAGCAGCTCCAGATCCCCGATCTCAAGCCAGGTTGGCCGGGCATGATGAATCACGGCACCAAGTTGCTCGCCAAACTCAGTGGCATCACCGATGCCGTCTCGGTGGGCAATTACCGGCCTACCGATCAGGCAGTCGAGGTCTTTAATTCACTCGGCGAAGACATCGACGAAGTCTTTGGGAGCATGCACGGCTTGACCAGCGGTGACATCGCAGCGTTCGCCAAAAAGGTGTCTGCAGCTGGTGTAGGCAACGTCATCGTCTAACGGTGTCGTCACACCGTACCGAACAAATCAACGCCCCACCGCTTGCGGTGGGGCGTTTGGTTTATCGCATATACGAGAGTTTAATTCCGGCCGAGGGTAACCTGGCGCTCGCACCATTGATACAACGAATCGTAATACGAAAAACCTTCGACAATGATTTGATTGTCATCATCGGGGTAACGCCAGCCGAGGCCGTCGCACAACGCGCGCAAGCCCGCCGCTTCGGGGCGCTGGTGTGGGCTAGTTTTGACATCTGCGGTTCCGACAATGTGGCTCAGCAATACCAGTGCCTGGTTTTTAGTGAGATTCGATTTGCGCAACAAGACCTCAAACGACGATTCGCTCCCCTCGCGCGCATACTCGCTGCCGTCGATGTGGAACAAGATTGCCCCGCGCCGCTGGGCTTCGGCTGGCATATCTGCCTCGTCACAAAAGACAAATTGTGGCTGATGATCAATGTAGCGTGCAATCAGCCAGGCACAGCCAATACGGCCTACTTTGAGGCCGGATTTTGTCATCCACTTCATGGGTTGTTCCCTTCCAACATCTGCACTCCCCGTCGCTGCACGGTGTGCAACGGCACGATTGAGTATGGGATAATACGACTATTGTGTCACGTATTGTTGGGGGAGTAGAGCGCATGGATGCGATCGAACTCACAGACATCAGTATAGATTATGGCGCTCGGCGCGTGTTGTCGCATCTGACATTACGGCTCGAGCGCGGCATGGTGATGGTTATTACTGGCCAAAATGGGAGCGGCAAAAGCTCCTTGCTGCGGGTACTGGCAGGGCTGCAACGTCCCTCTACCGGTCATGTTGGGTGTGTAACCGGGACCCAGGCGGTCCTGCCGGCAGATGCCCGCCAGGACATAGGTTGGATGGCGCCTGATCTGATGCTCTATCGCGAGCTCACCGGCCGCGAGAATCTGCGATTTTTTGCGGATGTGCGCGGGGTGGACATCCCCGACGCAGCGATTGTTGCTTTGCTTGATCGCGTCGGTTTGCAGGGTAGAGCAGACGATTTGTTAGCGACCTATTCTTCTGGGATGACGCATCGGTTGCGTTACGCCTATGCGTTGCTCCACCGACCGTCATTACTTTTGCTCGATGAACCAAGTGTGATGCTCGACGAGCGCGGTCATGCCTTGTTAGAAGAAGTTGTGGCAACACAGCGCCTTCATGGCATTACGGTCATAGCGACCAACGATCCGCGTGAACAACGCTTTGCTGATACCCTCGTACGACTCGAAGGTGTTGTATGAACAATTCTCTGTTGTGGCGTGCTACCAAAGCGGTCTTTGTGCGCGAAGTGCGGAGCGAACTACGCAGCCGGCAAGCACTCAATGCAGTGGCATTGTTTGCGGTGTGTAGTATCGTGGCCGTAAGCATCGGGCTCGGTCCGCTCAATCGCTCTGCCGAATTGCCGCTGATTCACGCTGCATTGGTATGGATTGTGTTGCTGTTTGCAGCATTCACCGCGTTAGCACGGGTCTTTGTGGTCGAAGAAGAACAGCGCACCGCTGCAGCGCTCCGTTTGGCTGCACCGGTACATGCGGTCTATCTGGGCAAACTGCTGTTTAACCTGGTGTTGTTGGTCGCATTGACCCTGCTGGTTGCAGTCCTGGCAGTGGTGTTGTTACGCATGCAGGTGAAAGCACCAACCGCATTTGCGGTCATGTTAGCAGCGGGGTCCCTCGGATTAGTGACGGGGACGACATTGATTGCCGCAATCATCGCACGGGCGTCGTCGCGGAGCACATTGTTTGCGGTGTTGTCGTTCCCGTTGCTCATCCCATTGTTGGTAACTGCAGTCCGCGGCACGGCACTTGCACTCGCAGGGGCAGGTTGGGACCGATGCCTCGCACCGATTCAAACGTTGCTTGCCTATGCGGTTGCGATGTTTGTGACGTCGCTCTTCTTGTTCGCGACGGTATGGGAGGATTAATCGGTCCGCTGCCCTGCATCAGCAGCGCATAAGGAATGTGGAATCTTTGTATATCTGCATTGCAATGCGCTTTTCTCACGATTTGCTCATCTCACATTGATGCCGTATGATGCGCCCTATAACCTAAAAAAGGGGGTGTCGCATGGCTGAGCGACTCGCACTGATAGCCAAATATGCGCTGGGACTAGCGATGGCAGGGATTATTTACGCCATGTTTTTGGTTGTCCCGCAGTATGTCGGCCTCGGTGACGCAGGGCGTATTATCATCGTGCATGTACCCACTGCTTGGGTGACCTCGGCTGCATTTGCGCTATCGGCGATCTACAGCATTGTCTATCTTCGGACGAGATCCCCATTGCATGACGCCTCCGCGGTGTCTGCTGCAGAGGTCGGTATGTTGTTTTGCATCTTCGCCACCGTCACGGGGGCGATTTTTGCGGAGGTCGTCTGGGGCACATTTTGGAACTGGGACCCACGCGAGACGACCATTCTGGTTCTGTTACTCATCTACGCGGCGTACTTCGCACTCCGGTCATCGATTGACGACGGAGCACGGCGACGACGCCTTTCGGCCGTCTACAATATTTTTGCCTGTGTCACCATGCCGTTTCTGCTCTTTGTTGCCCCACGTGTGGCAGATAGCACCTTGCATCCGAACTGTGCGTTTTTGCAAGGGAGCAAATGCGAAGGGGTATCGCTCGATCTGAATGGCGCCAAGATAAGTCAACTCGGTGATGTCGTTGTCGAACTCAAAGCAGTCGAACAGGTAGGCGACATGACCCGCGCAGTGGTCGAGGTTCGGATGCCGGGGTTGACCGAGTACGCTGACCTCGCGCCGACCATGGACAGTGAAGGCAAAGCTGCCGACCGACCGGAATTCCCCGGTCAGTCGTTTCGTATGATCCTCATCGAGGCAGATCCCCAAGCCGGGACTGCGCGCGTCAATATGCAGGCACCGGGGACGGGGCTGTTGAGCAATCAACGGACGTTGTGGGTCTTCCTTGCGAGTAATGTGACGTTTGGACTGTTGGCATTGTGGATTTATCGCATCCGGGCAACGATTTTGCAGGTGTCAGCCCGGTTGCAAACAACGGAGGCATTCTAGATGCAAGTACTGCTTGATGCTGGTGTGGCAATCTACGTCGCAATGTCGGTGGCGTTGGTCGTATGGCTGGGGGTATTCATCTATTTGCTCCGTATCGATGCCCAGGCAAAAGAACTCAAACGACTCGTCCTCGCATCGCACCAAGAGTCAACACCTGCTACCCCACGGGCAACGGTAGAACACCGCACCCCACACGCACAATAGGAGCACTCCATGTCGACGACAACCCTCCAACC
>CAIPUQ010000360.1 GCA_903868295.1 uncultured Roseiflexaceae bacterium | reverse complement strand
TACAATCACCCTTGCCGAATAACAATATCGCCGCCTGCGTCTGCAGCGTCAACAAAACTGCGACTGGTGTGTCAGCTTCGCCGCCGGCGTTGAACACGATATTACTGTTGATATCGCCAATCGCATGTAGGCATCGACAGTGGTCTCGTATCCTTGTCGATCTGGACAACGATATCGCCGCCGTGGGTGGACCCGGTCACAGAGCATGGGGCGTGGATGTCGACGCCGATATCCACGCCGCGGTCTCGACCGCGGCATGCTCCGTAATGCGCAGTATGGGGTGGATGTCATGGTGCTGTAATGGTGCATCGGGGGAGCGATCGCGCAGAGTACCCGTACACGTACGTGTGGGATTTGACGGTTCGAGAACGTAGGGGCGAGGTCGTCATGCCCCGCAAAGCGGGGTACTCGCCCGCACTAAAGAAGTTTACCGCTGTTTGATCTCGATATCGCCGGCGGTGGTCGTCAGGGTGAGGCGCACGGCAGCTGGTTCGCCCGTTTCGCCCGAAGCATGGAACGCAATGTCGCTTTTGATTTCGCCGACGGTCGTAGACGCATCGACCTCGGTCTCGTAGCCCCGATCAACGGCCACTTCGATGTCGCCTGCCATCGTGTTGGCGGTAATCACGCATGGGGCGTGGACGTCGATCGAAATATCACCGCCTGCAGAATGCGCACTCACGGTCGACTGCGCCGTAATCGACAGTTCGATGTCGCCGCCAGCGGTACGTACGTCTCCTTCACCTGCGATGACGGCCTCGATGTCGCCGCCCGCGCTGTGGATACGACATCGCTGCGCG
This sequence comes from uncultured Roseiflexaceae bacterium, assembly GCA_903868295.1. GTDB lineage: Bacteria > Chloroflexota > Chloroflexia > Chloroflexales > Roseiflexaceae > UBA965. The sequence continues at coordinate 2,018 of CAIPUQ010000360.1, read as the reverse complement.
ATTGCATCTGACGTGTCGACGTCGCCGCCCGTGGTCGTGAGATCCAGACTGGCAAAGCGACCGACCAGTGTACAGTCGCCGCCGGTTGCGTTCAGCGTCACACTACTATCTGCCGGCAAAAACACATCGATACCCGACACTTTGAGCTCGCGCGACGGCATGGCGTTTGCATCAATGCGCAATACGCCGCGAGCACCGTCGAACCCCCATCCTGGGCCGTCTGGCGCGAGCACCGTATCCCCACGCACCTTCGAGAATGTCACCAGAATCGTCGGTGCATCGTGGGTATGGATGTGCACATCGCCATGGATCACTGTGAGGTTCGCCGTGACCGGCCCCTCTGTCTGATAGGTGAGTGCGGGATTGGTGGGCGGTGCATCGTGCGTGCCAAAGATTTTGTCGAAGATGTTCATAGTGTTCCTTTAGCTCCGGCCACGCCCGCGCAGGGTCTGACCGAATGGTGATTGTCTGTGTGCAGGATGCGCACTTGTTGCGTGGCTGAGGGTCCGCACCACCCAGCTGTTGGTCGACATACCCTCAGACGAAGCCAGGGTGTCGATGCGGTCCTTCAGGTCCGATGGCAGGCGCAGTGCAAAGCGCGCATCCAAGTCACCGATTGTCTCGCTCGTTGGTGCTGTGTCGTTGACCGTTCCAACCAGGTGAATGCTGTCTGCGTGCACACGGAGCTCGAGCTCCTCGCGGTTGCGCAATTGGTTAAACTCGGTGACCAATGTGCCAAACTGCTCCAACATGCGCTGCTGCAAAATGGGAATCATCAGTGCTCCGAGCCGTTCTGCGGCAGACTCCAGCTCGGGGCCGCCGAGGGTGGCCAGTCGCTGTAAGTCCTGGGTGAATTGATTGGTGAAGTGTGATGTTTTCATGACATCAATATAATATCATTTTGAATTGCTGTCAAGACATGAATATGGGAAGAACTGTCGTTGCGTGTGTTGGGTGTGGCTGCGGTCGCCGGTGCGGCCAAACGTGGACGAGCCCAACCTGAGACGCAGCATGGGGATTTTTGTGTAAATGCAGAGTAGACAAAAAACGCGAGATGGACTAATATATATCAGTTTTACGTTAAAAAGGTAGAAAATGAACGCATATACCAATGTACTGCGCCGTGTGTTTGTGTTTGCATTATTTGTGGTGAGTGTGGCGCTACTGCCCGCGAGTGCTCAAGCGAACGTTGTGGTTTCACCGCGCGATTATCCGTCGGGATTCAATGACCAGTTCACCAATAGCGCAAGTAATTGGGGAATCATCGCCGGTCGTTGGACCTATGGAGGCGGAGTTCTGCGGGGTAATGGGGTAAAGAACGGTTGGTCGAAAGCGGTGTTTTCCAAAGCGACGTATGCAAACTTCGACTACATGGTCAAAATGCGTCGCACCGGGTGTTCAAATTGCCCGAACGAGATCATCCTCCGAAACACGACTAATGGAGCGGTGTACTTTGGATATGACAACACGGGGTGGTACAGAGTCTATGCATGTAGCGGTGGCAGTTGTAGTACGTGGAAGAATTGGACTGCGACCACAGCCATTATCCCCGGAGGGTACAACGTGTTGCGGGTTGTAGCGGTACGAGAAACGTACCAGTTCTACATCAATAACAGGCTCGTGACCCAAGGAAGGGCGACGGGCTTTACGTCGGGGTATGTGGGTATTACGTTCTTTTCTTGGGTGACGGCAGGGAACTACCTCGACATCGACTACGCCATCCTCACACGAAAATAACGGCGCGCGACTCGTGCACCACTGTGCGTTCCCCAATATGAACGAGGTTGTCCAGCGTACTGCTAGACAACCTCTTTTTTGTACCCCGCACAAGCGGTATGCGTTCACAGCGCGGAGCGCAGTGTGCGTACCTCATCCAGCTGTTGTTGAATAAATGCTGCATCCGCTGCGTCTGATTCTCCTGCAAGGGCTGTACGTGCAGCAGAGATTGATGCATCGCAGCGGGCGAGATCGTGTGCCGCGAGGGCTGCCCGGGCGCTTCCTTCGTGCAGGCTGGCAAT
>CAIPUQ010000359.1 GCA_903868295.1 uncultured Roseiflexaceae bacterium | reverse complement strand
TCCCCATCCTGCTCGGTTTGGTATTGGCATCCTGCGGCCTATGGCTGCCGGATGCCGTTCCATTGAGCGCCCTTGCAGACTTGCCCGACCGTGGCACGGTGCGTGTGGCGGCGGTGTATGTGGCCGACCCGGCCGGGCCTTTTCTGACGCAGTGGGTGCTCAGCAATCCCGACATCCCCGTCCAAACCGCACCGTTGCGCATCGCCGTTACGTTGCCGCCAGCGGTCATCGCCACATTGCCGTTGCGCGTCGAGGCTGGGTTGAGTTACCTTCCCATGGTACTCACCGCCCAGCTGACCCAGAACAACGGGGTGGTGACGCTCAGCGACGTGCGCGACGTCGACTACCGTATCCGCGAGCAGACCGTGGCTGCGAACGATAGCAACCGGCTTATTCGGGTCATCGGCCATGTACGCAGCCCGGCACCGGCAATCGTGCTTGCCGACCGCAGTGATCCACGCATCACGATTGGGTTTGAGCCGCCCTGGCTAGCTGACACAGCCCCGGTGCGCTTGGGTGATGGGGCTGCGCTCCTGATTGAAGGAGTCCGCACGGGCGATGTCTTGCTCCCGCTGGTGATTGCACCGGTCATTGACGAGTAGGTGACGGAGTAGGGTAATTGGTACACAGAAAAGCCCCCCGTGCGCTGCACGGGGGGCTCGCTGTCGGATGGCTATCGATCAGATGATGGCTTTTTCGCTGTCGCGATCGAACACGTGCATCTTGGACATGTCGACGACCAGGTTGATGCCGTTGCCGATGGAGGCGCTGGTGCGTGGGTCGAGTCGGCTGACCATTTCTTTGCCGCCGTTTTCGACGAAGGCATAGACTTCCGAGCCGAGCGGTTCGCGCACGGTGACCTGGGCGGTCAGGGTGGCGGTCTCTTCGACGCCGCGGGGGACGTAGTTAGCGTCGTGCAAGTTCTCGGGGCGGATGCCGAAGTAGACCTGCTTGCCGATGAACGGCTCGAGCTGTCCTGCCTTGTCGGCGGGCACCGGCAAGCTGAACGGACCGGCATCGACCATCAGGCCACCTTCGCGGCGACCTACGGTGGCGTCGAAGAAGTTCATCGAAGGGGACCCGATGAAGCCGGCCACGAACATGTTGGCAGGGTTGTCATACAAGTTCTGTGGGGTGTCGAGCTGCTGGAGCACGCCGTCCTTCATGACGGCGATGCGCGTGCCCATGGTCATGGCTTCGGTCTGGTCGTGGGTGACGTAGATGAAGGTGGTCTTGAGGCGCTGGTGCAACTTCGAGATCTCGGCACGGGTCTGCACGCGCAGTTTGGCGTCGAGGTTCGAGAGTGGCTCGTCCATCAAGAAGACGGCCGGGTTCCGCACGATAGCGCGGCCCAGGGCGACACGCTGACGCTGACCGCCCGACAATGCTTTGGGCTTGCGGTCGAGCAAATGCCCGATGGCCAGCATTTCGGCGGACTCTTTGACGCGGCGGTCGATTTCGTCCTTGGGGGTCTTGCGCAGCTTGAGGCCGAACGCCATGTTGTCATAGACCGACATGTGTGGATACAAGGCGTAGGACTGGAACACCATGGCGATGTCGCGGTCTTTGGGGGGCATGTCGGTGACGTCACGATCACCGATGTAGATATGCCCATCGGTGATTTCTTCGAGGCCTGCCAAGCAGCGCAATGCGGTGGTTTTGCCGCAGCCCGAAGGACCGACCAGGACCAAGAATTCTTGATCGCCGATTTCGATGTTGAGGTCTTTGAGCGCAGTGAAATCGCCGAAGCGCTTCCATACGTGATCGAACTTAATCCCGGCCATCGTCTACCTCCATTGGTTGTCGAATCTGTTTATATACAAAGCAGCCGAAAATCAGCTGTCGTGCATCACCATCTGCCCCGTGCTCGCCCGGATGATAAGCTTGGGTGCCAACACGAGGTGTGTTTGCGCGGGCGTCGCGTGCGTCACCTGCGCCTCCAAGAGGCCAATCGCTGCTACTCCCATGTCGTAGCGCGGTTGCCGCATCGTCGTCAAGGGTGGTTGCAGGTATGCCGCGGGCGGCAAATCGTCGAACCCCATGAGCGATACATCGCGCCCGACCACCAACCCGGCGTCGCGGATGGCCCGCATCGCACCGTAGGCCAGCTCGTCACTCGCGGCTATCACCGCCGTGATGCGTTCGTCGAGTGCCAGCAACTCGGCCATGGCGGCCTCGCCGTCTGCCTCGCGCCGCCCACCGGCCAAGACACCACCCTCGGGTACCATCAATCCCTGCGCTTCCATCGCTGTCATGTAGCTCTCGACATACCAGTCGCTACTGACCAGCTCAGGATCGGGGGCAATCAACCCGATCGCCCGATGACCGAGGTGCACCAGATGCTGGACTGCCTGGGTCATCCCCAGCGCGACATCGTGCGTCACCCAGACGGCACCGACTTGGCCGATGCAGAC